>NZ_AKJB01000061.1:0-155731 GCF_000282555.1 Pseudomonas sp. GM102
AAGGGGCAAGAGCGCTTTGGTTACTTTCGCGCTTTTCGAAAGTGACTCGCTGTAAAAGCGAAACCAATAGAAGCCGTGACCGCAGAAACGGATATGTACCCCAAACCCCAAACCCCAATCACCCCTCCGAATACCTCCTCATTCACCCACAACCCATATCCCCTCCAGTTAACAAAACATAACGTGGCGTCGATTGTCAGACCTTTCCAAACCCCGATAGGATAAGCCAGCTTCCGAAGGGGCTCTGGATTGCGGGTTTCAGGACTATGCTCCTGAATAGGTCAATCCCGATGCGCATCCCTTACGGCGCCCTGAAGGGTTGAACGACCTAACAATAATAATGTGGGGGAAGGTCTATGAGTGAGCCTGTCATGGGTGTGAGTATTTGCCGCCCGCCGGCGTTACGCAGGTTCGCGTTGCTGGCTACAGCGCTCTCGCTGTTGGGCTGTACCATGCTGTCGGCGCCTGCGCTGGCCGCTGCCGCGTCGGCCACCGATGTGGTTTATTCCGTTGAATCCGCCAAGGCCAGCAAAGGCCTGATGCTCGATGTCGTTCACGCCGGTAAACGCCTGGTGGCGGTCGGCGATCGCGGGCACATTCTGTATTCCGATGACCAGGGCGTGACCTGGGCGCAGGCCAAGGTGCCGACCCGGCAACTGCTGACGGCGGTGTTTTTTGTCGATGACAAACACGGCTGGGCCGTTGGCCATGACGCGCAGATCCTCGCCAGCGAAGATGGCGGCATCACCTGGACCAAACAATTCGAAGACCTGACACGCGAATCGCCGCTGCTCGACGTCTGGTTCAAGGACGTTAACAGCGGTTTTGCCGTGGGCGCTTACGGTGCCTTGCTGGAAACCACCGACGGCGGTAAAAACTGGGAAAACGTCAGCGATCGCCTGGACAATGAAGACCAGCTCCACCTCAACTCCATTGCCGCGGTCAAGGATTCCGGCATTTTCATCGTCGGTGAACAGGGCAGCATGTTCCGCTCCGCCGATGATGGGCAGACCTGGGAAAAGCTTGAGGGCCCCTACGAAGGCTCGCTGTTCGGTGTGATCGGCACTGCGCAACCGGCCACGCTGCTGGCCTACGGGTTGCGTGGCAATCTGTACCGCTCCACGGATTTCGGCAGCACCTGGGAGCAGGTCGAGCTCAAGGCTGCACGCGGTGCACTTGAATTCGGCCTGTCTGGCGCCACACTGCTCGATGACGGTTCCATCGTGATCGTCGGCAACGGCGGCAGCATTGTTCGCAGCAGCGACGACGGCGAAACCTTCAGCGTGTTCAACCGCCCGGATCGCATCTCCGTCTCGGCGGTGACTGCGGCAGGCAACGGCAATCTGATTCTGGCAGGACAGGGTGGCGTTCGCGTCACTTCGCCCACCGGCGCAGAGAATGGAAAAAACGGGTCGTCCAAATGAGCCGGGCAAATAATAAGAAGGCGGGTCTATGACATCCTTAAGCACTCCTCATCAGGACAAGGCGACGTTTCTTGAACGCCTGATCTTCAACAACCGCCCAGCAGTCATCGTCATCTGCCTGTTGGTCAGTGTTTTCCTGTTCTGGCAGGCGACGTTGATCCGGCCGTCCACCAGTTTCGAAAAAATGATCCCTCTCGAGCATCCGTTCATTGAAAAAATGATGGAGCACCGCAACGATCTGGCGAACCTGGGCAACACGGTGCGGATTTCCGTGGAAGCCACCGACGGCGACATCTTCTCCAAGGAGTACATGGAGACCCTGCGCCAGATCAACGACGAGGTGTTCTACATCTCCGGCGTCGACCGTTCCGGCCTCAAGTCGCTGTGGAGCCCGAGCGTGCGCTGGACCGAGGTGACGGAGGAGGGCTTCGCCGGCGGTGAAGTGATTCCCCAGAGCTATAACGGCTCCCAGCAAAGCCTCGACCTGTTGCGCAATAACGTGCTCAAGTCCGGGCAAGTCGGGCGGCTGGTGGCCAACGACTTCAAGTCGAGCATCGTCGACATCCCGCTGCTGGAGTCCTACCCGGACCCGCAGGATCAGGGCAAGTTGCTGGCGCTGGACTACCGCAAGTTCTCTCACGAACTCGAAGACAAGATCCGCAACAAGTTCGAAGCCCAAAACCCCAACGTGAAGATCCACATTGTCGGGTTCGCCAAGAAAGTCGGCGACCTGATCGATGGGCTGGTCATGGTGGTGATGTTCTTCGGCGTCGCCTTCGTCATTACCCTGATCCTGCTGTACTGGTTCACCAACTGCATGCGCAGCACCGTGGCGGTGTTGAGCACGACGCTGGTGGCGGTGGTCTGGCAGCTTGGCTTGATGCACTTCTTCGGCTTCGGGCTTGACCCGTACTCGATGCTGGTGCCGTTTCTGATCTTCGCCATCGGGATTTCCCATGGCGTGCAGAAAATCAACGGTATCGCCTTGCAGTCCAGCGAGGCGGAGAACGCGCTGACAGCCGCACGCCGCACATTCCGTCAGCTGTTCCTGCCGGGGATGATCGCGATCCTCGCGGATGCGGTGGGCTTCATCACGCTGCTGATCATCGACATTGGCGTGATCCGTGAACTGGCCATCGGCGCGTCCATCGGCGTGGCGGTGATCGTGTTCACCAACCTGATCCTGCTGCCGGTAGCGATTTCCTACGTGGGTATCAGCAAGCGCGCCGTCGAACGCAGCAAGAAAGACGCGCACCGCGAGCACCCGTTCTGGCGCCTGCTGTCGAACTTTGCCAGCCCCAAAGTCGCCCCGATTTCCATTGCCCTGGCGCTGATCGCTTTCGGTGGTGGCCTCTGGTACAGCCAGAACCTGAAAATCGGCGACCTCGACCAGGGCGCGCCGGAACTGCGTCCGGACTCGCGCTACAACAAGGACAACAGCTTCATCATCAATAACTACTCCACCAGTTCCGACGTGTTGGTGGTGATGGTCAAGACCAAGTCTGAAGGTTGCTCGCGCTACGAGGCCATGGCGCCGATCGACGAGCTGATGTGGAAGATGCAGAACACCGAGGGCGTGCAGTCGGCCATTTCCCTGGTGACCGTGTCCAAGCAGATGATCAAGGGCATGAACGAGGGCAACCTGAAATGGGAAACCCTGTCGCGCAACCCGGACGTGCTGAACAACTCCATCGCCCGTGCCGATGGCCTGTACAACAACAATTGCTCCCTGGCGCCGGTGCTGGTGTTCCTCAACGACCACAAGGCCGAAACCCTGGACCGCGCCGTGCATGCGGTGCAGGACTTCGCCAAAGAGAACAACAAGGAAGGCCTGGAATTCATCCTCGCCGCCGGTAACGCCGGGATCGAAGCGGCCACCAACGAGGTGATCAAACGCTCCGAACTGACGATTCTGGTGCTGGTGTACATCTGCGTCGCGACCATGTGCATGATCACCTTCCGTTCCTGGGCGGCGACCTTGTGCATCGTGCTGCCGCTGGTACTGACCTCGGTTCTCGGCAACGCGTTGATGGCGTTCATGGGCATTGGCGTGAAAGTGGCGACCTTGCCGGTGGTGGCGCTCGGGGTGGGGATTGGCGTGGACTACGGGATCTACATCTACAGCCGTCTGGAAAGCTTCCTGCGTGCCGGTCTGCCGTTGCAAGAGGCGTACTACCAGACGCTGAAGTCCACCGGTAAAGCCGTGCTGTTCACCGGTCTGTGCCTGGCGATCGGCGTGTGCACCTGGATCTTCTCGGCCATCAAGTTCCAGGCCGACATGGGCCTGATGCTGACCTTCATGCTGCTCTGGAACATGTTCGGCGCGTTGTGGCTGCTGCCAGCGCTGGCGCGGTTCCTGATCAAGCCGGAGAAACTGGCAGGGCAGAAGGGCAACTCGCTGTTCGCTCACTGATCCCTGGCAGAAACAGAAAAGCCGCAACCTGAGGTTGCGGCTTTTTTATACCTCAAATTCGACACAAACCCCCTGTGGGAGCGGGCTTGCTCGCGAATGCGGTTGTACATTCAGCATTGATGTTGACTGGCACTCCGCCTTCGCGAGCAAGCCCGCTCCCACATTGGATTTGTGGTGGCTATGAGGGATCGGTGCCGAGCACTACATTCAGCGCACTACGCGCATCATCCAGCTGCACCAGCGTCGCATGCCGCGCGCCCAACGCATCACGATTCTCGATGGCGGTCAGGATCGCCTTGTGCCGTGGCATCGCCAATTCATGCAGATTCGGCCGTTGGTTGGAGTGCTTCAACGCTTCGGCAATCGCCACCGACAACATGTTGCACAGGTTCGCCAGCAAGTCATTGTGGGTCGCGTCGGCGATCCGGCTGTGGAAATCCAGATCCGGTTGCAACAACGCTTCCGGGGTCGGTGCAGCTTCCATGCGTTGGTAGGCTTCACCGATGGAGGCGATATCTTCATCCGTGGCGAACTGCGCGGCCAATGCGGCGGCGGCCGGCTCGATGATGCTGCGCACGCTGGTCAGCAGATCGAAGAATTCATTTTGCGGGCTGCTTTGCATCAGCCAGTGCAGCACGTCCGGGTCGAGCATGTGCCATTCCTTGCGTTGCTTGACCACCGTGCCGACCCGCGGACGGGAATACACCAGGCCCTTGGCGACCAATACGCGAGTGGCTTCGCGCAGCACCGGTCGACTGACCGCGTATTCCTCGCACAGCAGGGCTTCGGCGGGCAGTTTGTCGTCCGGTTTGAACCGTCCCGAGACGATCTGCATGCCCAATTCCTGGACAATGCGCGAGTGCATGCTTTTGCGGTCGGAGGGTTTGCGGTAATCCATGGGGAACGGCGCGATCCTGTGCGATGGGGTGCTGCGCATGATAGCAGGCGCGGCGCAAACTTGAGGCTGATACAAAGCAAATGTGGGAGCTAGCCTGCTAGCGATTGCGGCGTGCCAGTCAATATGAGCGTCAACTGACAGACCGTAATCGCTAGCAGGCTAGCTCCCACAGGGGATGGGTGGTGTCAGTGAGAGTGACGCGGGACCTCGGCTCCGCGGCAACCAACGAGGAAATCGAAGTCGCAACCCTGATCCGCCTGCAGCACATGGTCGATGTACAGCTGACGATAACCACCCACGATTAACTGTTGCGGTGGTTGCAGATCCGCCATGCGCGCCGCCAGCTCTGCATCCGGGATGTCCAGATGCAAACGCCCGTTGGCGCAATCAAGCTCGATCCAGTCACCTTCCTTCACTGTCGCCAAAGGTCCACCCGCTGCGGCTTCCGGTGCCACATGCAAGACCACCGTGCCGTAAGCGGTGCCGCTCATGCGTGCGTCGGAAATCCGCACCATGTCGGTCACGCCTTGGGCCAGCAGCTTGGCCGGTAATCCCATGTTGCCGACTTCGGCCATGCCCGGATAACCCTTCGGCCCACAGTTTTTCATCACCAGAATCGAATTGGCATCGACGTCCAGTTCCGGATCGTTGATCCGCGCCTTGTACATGTCGAAGTTCTCGAACACCACCGCGCGCCCGCGATGTTGCATCAATTCGGCACTCGCGGCAGAGGGTTTGAGCACCGCGCCGAGTGGCGCCAGATTGCCGCGCAATACACAGATGCCGCCGTCGGCGCGGATCGGGTTGTCGAGGGTGCGGATCACTTCGTCCTGGCCGTAAATCGGCGCGTCCTTGGTGTTCTCGCCGATGGTTTTGCCGTTGACGGTAAGGGCGTTCGGGTTCGGGATCAGGTTGGCCTCGCCGAGACGACGCAGCACTGCGGGCAAACCGCCGGCGTAGTAGAACTCTTCCATCAGGAAGCGCCCGGACGGTTGCAGGTCGACAATGGTCGGCATGCCGCGACCGATGCGGGTCCAGTCATCCAGGTCCAGCTCGACACCGATGCGCCCGGCGATGGCTTTCAAGTGGATCACCGCGTTGGTCGAACCGCCGATGGCGGCGTTCACCCGGATGGCGTTTTCGAAGGCTTCCTTGGTGAGGATCTTCGACAGTTTCAAGTCTTCTCGAACCATCTCCACCGCGCGCATTCCCGACATGTGCGCCAACACATAACGGCGTGCATCGACCGCCGGAATCGCCGCGTTGTGGGGCAGGGAGGTGCCGAGTGCTTCGGCCATGCAGGCCATGGTCGAGGCCGTGCCCATGGTGTTGCAGGTGCCGGCCGAGCGTGACATGCCGCCCTCGGCCGCGAGGAAATCATCGAGGGTGATGGTGCCCGCCTTGACCTGTTCGCTGAGCTGCCAGACCACCGTGCCCGAGCCGATGTCCTGACCCTTGTGCTTGCCGTTGAGCATCGGCCCACCGGTGACGACGATTGCTGGCACGTCGCAACTGGCCGCACCCATCAGCAGCGCCGGAGTAGTTTTGTCGCAGCCGGTGAGCAGCACCACGCCATCGATCGGGTTACCGCGAATCGCTTCCTCGACGTCCATGCTCGCCAGGTTGCGAGTGAGCATGGCGGTGGGGCGCAGGTTCGATTCGCCGTTGGAGAACACCGGGAATTCCACTGGAAAGCCGCCGGCTTCGATCACCCCGCGTTTGACGTGCTCCGCGATCTGGCGGAAATGCGCGTTGCACGGGGTCAGTTCCGACCAGGTATTGCAAATGCCGATGATCGGCTTGCCGTGGAACTGGTGGTCGGCGATGCCCTGATTCTTCATCCAGCTGCGGTACATGAAGCCGTTCTTGTCGGCGGTGCCAAACCATTGGGCGGAGCGCAGGGTGGGTTTCTTATCAGACATGATCGGTTCTCTTATTGTATGACTATATTGTTCGGGCTATGGCGTAACATAAGCGCAATTTCGGCTGTTTGGAAGTGTTGTTGGTTAAATAGTATTACTATATAGTCGTTTTCAACGAAGGGATGAGCCCTGGCAGTTTTCTGCGAGAGGCGTCCCCCGAGGTTCTATAACAACAACAATCGGAGACCGAACTCATGAGCCAGGAACTGCGGCTTATTCGTCGCATCACGCTGAAACTGATTCCCTTCCTGATCCTGCTGTACCTGATCGCCTATGTGGATCGCTCCGCGGTCGGTTTCGCCAAGCTGCACATGGGCGCCGACATTGGCCTGGGTGACGCGGCTTATGGCCTGGGTGCCGGGCTGTTCTTCATTGGTTATTTCCTGCTGGAAATCCCCAGCAACCTGATGCTCGACCGCTTCGGCGCCCGGCGCTGGTTCGCGCGGATCATGGTCACCTGGGGTGCCATCACCATCGGCATGGCGTTTGTCCAGGGACCGAACAGTTTCTATGTGATGCGCTTTCTGCTCGGCGCGGCCGAAGCCGGCTTCTTCCCGGGCGTGCTGTACTACATCACCCAATGGTTCCCGATTCGCCATCGCGGCAAGATTCTCGGGTTGTTCATCCTTTCCCAACCCATCGCGATGATGATCACCGGCCCGGTGTCCGGCGGCTTGCTGGGCATGGACGGCATTCTTGGGCTGCACGGTTGGCAATGGCTGTTCATCGTCATCGGTATGCCCGCAATCCTGCTGACCTGGCCGGTGCTGCGTTACCTGCCGGACGGCCCGCAACAGGTGAAATGGATGGACCAGTCTGAGAAAGACTGGCTGACCGGTGAGCTGAAAAAGGACCTGGAGGTGTACGGCCAGACCCGCCACGGCAATCCGCTGCATGCACTGAAGGACAAGCGCGTGTTGCTGCTGGCGCTGTTCTATCTGCCGGTGACCCTGAGTATCTACGGTCTCGGTTTGTGGTTGCCGACGTTGATCAAGCAGTTCGGTGGCACTGACCTGATGACCGGGTTCGTGTCGTCGGTGCCGTACATCTTCGGGATCATCGGTTTGCTGATTATTCCGCGCAGTTCCGATCGCTTGAATGATCGCTACGGCCATCTGGCGGTGCTGTATGTGTTGGGCGCCATCGGCCTGTTCCTCAGCGCCTGGCTATCGGTGCCGGTGCTGCAATTGGCGGCGCTGTGCCTGGTGGCGTTCGCGCTGTTTTCCTGCACCGCTGTGTTCTGGACCTTGCCGGGTCGCTTCTTCGCCGGCGCCAGTGCGGCGGCGGGGATCGCGTTGATCAACTCGGTGGGCAACCTCGGCGGCTACATTGGCCCGTTCGTGATCGGTGCGCTGAAGGAATACACGGGCAATCTGGCGTCGGGGTTGTATTTCCTGTCCTGCGTGATGGTGTTCGGTCTGGTGCTGACAGGTGTGGTTTATCGGTTGCTGGAGCGCAAGCACGTACTGCCGGCCGACCAGTTCGCCGCCAGTGCGCGTGGGGCTACCCGCACCTGACACGAAATTGGCGATCACCACCGATCCTGTGGGAGCGGGCTTGCCCGCGATAGCAATCTATCTGGCACATCAATGGTGAATGTGCCGCCGTCATCGCGGGCAAGCCCGCTCCCACAGGGTTTTCGGTGTTTTGAAGAATTGTTTTACAGGAGAAAATCATGCGTTTAGTTCAGTTCGAATTGAGTCACGGCGAACGCCGTGTCGGCGTGGTCGAGGACGGCCTGGTGCGCGAAGTGCGGGATGCGCGCTCGGTGCGGGATCTGGCGCTGGCGGCGATCGAGGCGGGCGTCAATCTTGAACAACAGGTTCAAACCCTGGGGGTGGGCATCAGCCATGACTATTCAGCGCTACTGGCCAATCTGCAAATCCTGCCGCCGCTGGATCACCCGGACCCGGCGCACATGCTGGTCAGCGGCACTGGCTTGACCCATCTGGGCAGCGCTTCGGCCCGGGACAAAATGCATCAACAAGTCGGCGACGAAACCGCCATGACCGACACCATGCGCATCTTCAAATGGGGCGTGGAGGGCGGTAAACCCGCGACCGGCCAGGCCGGCGTGCAACCGGAGTGGTTCTACAAGGGCGACGGCAGCATCGTTGTGCGACCGGGCAAACCATTTCCGCTGCCGCCGTTTGCCGAAGATGCCGGGGAAGAACCCGAGCTCAGCGGTCTCTATGTGATCGGCCACGACGGTAAACCGTATCGCCTCGGTTTCGCGGTGGGCAACGAGTTCTCCGATCACGTGATGGAGCGCAAGAATTACCTCTACCTGGCCCACTCGAAACTGCGCAGTTGCAGCTATGGCCCAGAGCTTCGGGTCGGTGAATTGCCTCAGCATCTGGCCGGTACAAGCCGGATCCTGCGCGATGGTGAAGTGCTGTGGCAGAACGAGTTCCTCAGTGGCGAAGCGAACATGTGCCACAGCCTGGAAAACCTCGAGTATCACCATTTCAAATACAGCCAGTTCCTGCGCCCCGGCGACGTGCACATTCACTTCTTCGGCACTGCGACCCTGTCTTTCGCCGATGGCATTCGCACCCAACCGGGTGACGTGTTCGAGATCAGCCAGGCCGAGTTCGGCGCACCCTTGATCAACGGCATTGAGCCCGTTGAAGCGGCGTTCGAACCCGGCACCGTCGGCACACTTTAAGGAGACACCCATGACCCGGATTCTTGGTCACAACTACATTGGCGGTCAGCGCAGCGCTGCTGGCGCGGTCAAACTCCAGAGCGTCGACGCCAGCACTGGCGAGGCTTTGCCTCACGATTTCTATCAGGCCACCCTTGAAGAAGTCGATGCCGCTGCGAAGGCTGCCGCCGCTGCTTACCCGGCCTATCGCAGCCTGAGCGCCGAACGACGTGCGCAATTTCTCGAGGCGATTGCCGATGAACTGGACGCGTTGGGCGATGACTTTGTCGCTGTGGTCTGCCGCGAAACCGCGTTGCCGGCCGGCCGTATTCAGGGTGAGCGTGGGCGCACCAGCGGCCAGATGCGACTGTTCGCCAAGGTGTTGCGGCGTGGTGATTTCTATGGCGCGCGGATTGACCGAGCGCTGCCTGAGCGCACGCCATTGCAGCGACCGGATCTGCGTCAGTACCGCATCGGCCTAGGGGCGGTCGCCGTGTTCGGTGCGAGCAACTTTCCGTTGGCGTTTTCCACGGCGGGCGGCGACACGGCTTCGGCATTGGCCGCTGGCTGCACGGTAGTGTTCAAGGCCCACAGCGGCCACATGGCCACTGCTGAGTGGGTGGCCAATGCCGTGATCCGCGCTGCCGAGAAAACCGCCATGCCCGCCGGTGTGTTCAACATGATCTACGGCGGCGGGGTGGGTGAAGCGCTGGTCAAGCACCCGGCCATTCAGGCGGTCGGTTTTACCGGTTCGCTCAAAGGTGGCCGTGCGTTGTGCGATATGGCCGCGGCACGTGCGCAGCCGATTCCGGTGTTCGCCGAGATGTCGAGCATCAACCCGGTGATCGTGCTGCCTCAAGCGCTGGAAGCTCGTGCTGAAAGCGTCGCCCGAGATCTCACGGCTTCGGTGGTCCAGGGTTGTGGTCAGTTCTGTACCAATCCGGGGTTGGTGATCGGCATTCGTTCGCCGCAGTTCAGCGGGTTCGTGCAGCAGGTGGCGGGGCTGATGGGCGATCAACCGGCGCAAACCATGCTCAATGCCGGTACGTTGAGCAGCTATGGCAAAGGCCTGCAGAAGCTCCTCGCACATCCGAAAATCGAGCACTTGGCCGGCAGTCCGCAACAAGGTAATCGGGCGCAACCGCAACTGTTCAAGGCTGATGTGAGCCTGTTGCTCGATGGCGATGAAGTGCTGCAAGAGGAAGTGTTCGGCCCGACCACGGTGTTCGTCGAAGTGGCGGATCAGGCGCAACTCAATGCCGCGCTGAACGGTCTGCATGGGCAGCTGACGGCAACGATCATCGGTGAGCCGGCGGACTTCGAACAATTCGGCGAACTGACTCCATTGCTGGAGCAGAAGGTCGGGCGGATCCTGCTCAACGGCTATCCGACCGGCGTGGAAGTCTGCGACTCGATGGTTCATGGCGGGCCGTATCCGGCGACTTCCGATGCACGAGGCACCTCGGTGGGCACCCTGGCCATCGACCGTTTCCTGCGCCCGGTGTGCTTCCAGAACTACCCCGACAGCTTGCTGCCGGAAGCGCTGAAGAATGGCAATCCGCTGCGCATCCAGCGCCTGGTCGACGGCAAGCCATCGCGCGATGCGCTCTAGCCGCCCACAACTGATTGGCTCGGTCCGCTGGAACTGATCGTTCCCACGCTCTGCGTGGGAATGCCTCAACGGACGCTCTGCGTTCGGCTGTTGATGTGACGCAGAGCGTCACTGGCTGCATTCCCACGCGGAGCGTGGGAACGATCATTGCGGTGTGATGAGCTATCATTGCGACTTTCCCATTCAAAGATTGACTGCCATGACTGCCGTAACCAATACCTTGCTCAGCGCCCTCGAAGTCTGCGACATGCTCGAAATCGACGGGCTGCACGCTTTCGACTTTTCTCTCGATGAAGACGATAACCTGCACATCGAATGCATGGACGGTCGGGCGCTCAAGCGCTGGGAGTTCAGCATGGCCCAGATCGCGGCGGCGACGTTCGATCCCGACTTGAAGAGCTGGATCATTACCGGTGATTCCGGCGAGCACCGGCTGGTGCCTATGGAAGCATTCGGTGGTCAGGATGACGAGGACGAAACGAATGAGGATGCGTAACTTCTGGCCACTGTTGATGGCCGGCAGCGTCGGCGCGATGGGCGTGCAAGCGGCCCCGGTCGACAGTTACGAATTGCTGGTGGGCTCCTACACCGCCGGCCAGAGCCAAGGGATTTATCGTCTGAACTTCGACAGCCGCACCGGGCAGATCGACGCCAAACCCCTGCAAGTGGTGAAGAGCGCCAACCCGTCCTGGCTGACTGTATCCAAGGATCAGCATCGTCTGTTCGTGGTCAACGAAAACGGCCCGGGTCAGGCCGATCCGGTAGGGCGTGTCAGCAGTTACGCAATCGATCCGAAAACCAATGAGCTGAGCCTGATCAGTCAGGTGCAAACCCTGGGCAACGAGCCGACTCACTCGAGCGTCAGCGGCGATGCCAGTCACGTGTTTGTCAGCAACTACTCGGTGGCTGAAGACCCGGGCGGCACCCTGGCGGTGTTACCGGTGGGCACCGACGGCATGCTAAAACCCGTGGTGCAGATGAGCAGTCATCCGTCCAGCCGGGTCAACCCCGAGCGGCAGAAGTCGGCGCACGTGCATTCGGTGGTTTCATCGCCGGATGGCCAATACGTGTTTTCCAACGATCTGGGGGCGGACAAGATTTTCGTCTATCGCTTCGATCCCAAGGCCCATCCGGAACTGCCGCTGACCGCCGCCAAACCCGCCTCGGTCCAGTTGCCACCCGGCAGCGGGCCGCGACACTTACTGTTCAGCGCCGATGGCAAGCACGCCTGGCTGACCATGGAAATGAGCGCGCAGGTCGCGGTGTTCGACTACAAGGACGGCAAACTCGAGCAAACGCAGTTGGTCGATCTGGCGGCGGGTCTGCCGACGTCGGGCAAGGCTGCGGCTGCGCTTCACGCCTCGGCCGACGGCAAGTTCCTTTACGTCAGCAACCGTGGCGCCACCAATCAGTTGCTGGTGTTCGCCATTGACCCGGCGACCGGGCATATCAAGGAGCTTCAGCGCCGTTCCGTGGACGGTGATCACCCGCGCGAGTTCAGCCTCGACCCGAGTGGCAAGTTCGTGTTGATTGCCAACCAGAAGAGCAACCAGATTGTCGTCGTCGAGCGCGATGCCAAGACCGGGCTGTTGGGTAAAACCGTGCAGAAACTGCCGATGGATGCCCCGAGCGATCTCAAGTTCCTGGTGCGTCAATAGACCGCAGGCCCCGGTTGATGGGGCCTGCAACCTTCTATTAATGAGACTGATATCGGCTAATGCTACAAAGCATTTCAAGGCGCCGACCCTCGGGAGTTAAGTTTGCTTCACGGCCCCACCGGGCAAGCAAGCCAACTGAATCCGAGGATTACCGCCATGAACTTCAACCTCTTCTCCGTCATCGCCGCTTCCGCTATCTCTGCCACTGTTGCACTGCCTGCCAGCGCCAACGTTGAAATCAGCGACAAAAAATCCCACGCCCAAAGCTACACCCAGAAATACCTGCAACAGAGCGCCAACTTCTACGCTGCGCTGGATCACAAAACTCAACACTGAAATCTGAACCCTGCACCTTTTATGCAGGAGCGAAGTCACTTGCCGATCGGCCCATAGGCGTCGAAAAGCCCCGAAGTGATGTCGCTCCTGCATAACGCGTTTACGACAGCATCATATTGCTATCAATGTATTGCTTGATATCACATAGCCATGAGTTTAAATTTGACGCTGATTTTTTGACTCTTTCCCTAAAAGGATCGACAGCATGGCGATGCGTCTGGCAGTGGTTCTCCTGTTTCTCTATTCCACCCCGATTCTATCGGCTGCCCAGCCCGTTCCCAACGAGCCGGATGCGGCCCGCGAGCGCTTGATGAGTTTTATCGAAGACTAAATACGCTGGGGTCATGATCAATAAAACTGATAGCGACTATGCATAAAGGTCGCTAGTTAACTTGTGTTTTTTGATCGATTCTGTGGGCACTGAAACATGCCCCCGGAGAACACCATGGCCAGCACAATCATTACTTCTGCCAAATACGGCGCCTACCTGGCCATCGGTCTTTACGTGGCCATGGTGTTGCTCGTCAGCCTTTCGGCTCAATCGCAACAAAGCCTTCAAGCACCGATTCAGGTCGCTTATCCCGCCATTCAATTCGAACACCAAGCTCAAAGCGTAATGGTCGATCACGCCAACGTGGCGGGAGTGGTGGGGGCATGAAAGGACGCAAACTCTGGGTCATTGCCTTCCTGGCGTTCATGACCAATGGTGCTTCTTTGCTTGGGATCGGGCAGGGCTCGGCGGGGTCGGTGGCGCGGGCCATCGAATGCAACCACAACATCGCCCACAACATTCAGACCGCCAAGGCTCTGGAGCTGTTGGTGGGCAATCCGCCGATCAAGGCCAATGGCGAATTCTTCGGGCCGTTCCAGGTGGATTGCTCGGCGTTGGGGATGTGCGCGGTGTTGGCGTGAATGTTCACCCCACCCCTGTAGGAGCGAGGCTTGCCCGCGAAAGGGCCATAACATTCAGCATAGATATTGACTGACACACCGCTTTCGCGGGCAAGCCTCGCTCCTACAGGGGGCCTGGTTATTTCTTCATTATTGATGTGAACAGGTCTGACTCGATGAAGCGCTGTAACCAGGCCTGCAATCGCACATAAGGCGTCTGCCCGAACCACTCGCGATCCACGTGGGCGAACTGCCGCACGAACGGCATCAGGGCGATATCCGTCAGGCTCGGGTGATCGGCCAGCAAGTAGTCGCGCCCCTCCAGCAATTCATCCAGCTTGCGCAAGAACACCTCGCCCTCGGCGCGATAAACAGCCATCGGCTGATCGGGATAACGCTCGGCGTATTTGTAGCGATTCAGGTGCACCTTGAACACTTGATCGTTCTCTTCGATCAACGCGGCGCTGCGTTGCTGTGCTTGCGGGTCATCCTTGAGCAACCAGTCCTGCGGATCGTTCTGCGCCAGCGCCCAGCGCATGATGTCCAGGCTTTCATCGATCACCCGCCCATCCACACTCAGCACCGGTACCGTGCCTTTGCTCGACAGTGCGACCATTTCGGCCGGTTTGGCCTTGAGGCTGACCTCGACGATCTGCACCGCAACCCCCGAATAGCGCAGGGCCATGCGGGCGCGCATGGCATAGGGGCAGCGGCGGAACGAATACAGCGTATTCATTTCACCTCCAGCGTACTCAGGCCGTTGCCTTGACGGTGAACCTGGATTTGCACCGGGATCCGTTCATGCATTTCCTGCACGTGGGAAATCACCGCGACCTTGCGTCCCTGCGCTTGCAGGCCGTCGAGGGCGTCCATGGCCAGTTGCAGGGATTCAGGATCGAGACTGCCGAAGCCTTCGTCGATGAACAGCGATTCGATTTTCAGCGTGCTCGAAGCCATCGACGCCAAACCAAGCGCCAGGGCCAGTGACACCAGGAACGTCTCGCCGCCGGACAGCGAATGCACCGAGCGCAGTTCGTCGCCCATCTCGGTGTCCATCACCAATAACCCGAGCATGCTGCCGCCACGTTTCAACCGATAGCGCCGCACCAATTGCCGCAATTGAACGTTGGCGTGATGCACCAGCAGGTCAAGGTTGTAGGCCTGGGCGATCTTGCGGAAGGTGTCGCCGGTGGCCGAACCGATCAGTGCATTCAACCGTGCCCAACGCTGATACTCGGCGTAGGCGTCGGCGATTTGTTGCGCCAGCGCCTGATTGGCATTCTGTCGACGTTGATCCTCGGCCTGTTCCGCACGCAATTCGGCGCAACGATGTTCGCTGGCGGCGAACAGGTTTTGCAGCTCTGCCAGCGTCGTGGCCAGTTGTTCGGCATCGAGATTGCCGTTGTGCTGCGCCTGATGATCGAGCAAGCGCTGATCGCGTTCCTGCAAAAGCACCTTGGCTTGCTCGATGGCTTTTTCGCTCTGCTGCAATCGTTGACGCAGTTCGCTGACCTGTTGGTCGTCGATGCCGAGCAAATCTTCCAGTCCGCCGTCGTCCAGTTCTGGATGTTGTGCGCGCCAGTCGGCGATCTTGGCGCTCAGCTCGCGATCTTCAGTTTCCAGAGCCTGCGAACGTTCCTGCTGTGCTTTGAGTTCAGCGGCCAGTTGCACCAAGTGCGTGCGTACGGTTTGCAGTTCCTGATTGGCCGTCGTTTCGGCAGTGCGCGCCTGCTCGACGGCCTGATCCAGTTGCTGCTGCCACTGTTCGGCGCTGGCATGTTCGCCCAGCAGTTGCGTCAGTTTTTCCTGGCAAGCCTGTTGCTGCCCGGTCAAGGCCGTGAACTGCTGCTGAGCAGCTTCCAATTGCTGGAGGCGGGCCTGCTGTTGGTACTGTTCTTTTTCCAGCGTCTGCTGGCGCTGTTGCTGTTCGCCGAGTTCTTCGCGCTGCTGGTCGAGTTGTTGCAGGCGCTGGGCGATCTGCCGGTCGAGCTGCATGAAGGTCGAAGCGGGTTCGTTGCGCAAGGCCACCAGCGTGTCGGCCGGGAGCAGGGTGCTGAACGCCTTCAGTTCTTCGTCCAGACGATGGCGATCACTGCTCAATTCACGTTGTTGGTTGATCAGGTGCTGTGTGGCTTGCTGACTCGCCGCTTCCGCGCTGCGCAGTTGTTGCGCAAGGCGCGCGGCATCCTGTTGCAGGGTGAGCAGGGCGGTTTGCCGTTGCTCATCCTGCGTGATGCTCTGGTTCAACTGGCTGCTTTGTTGGGTCAGCCAGGCATCGCGTTTGCTTGCGTCCTGGGCCAACAGTTGCGCGGACAGTGGGTGCGCCTCCAGGCTCGGGGTCAGGCTTTGTTGCTGAGTCGCGAGCTGTTCTTGCTGTTGCAGCAGTTCTTTTTGCTGAGCAATCAAGCCGCCGACTTCGGCACGCAGATCGGTGAGTTTTTCCTTGAGCAGGTCGACGGCTTTCTGAGCGTTGGCCTGTTCGCTTTCATCATGCCGGCCGAGGCTTTGCAGCAAGGCTTCGGGCTGATGATAAGGATGGTCCGGGCTGCCACAAACCGGGCACGGCTGATCGTCCTGCAACTGCGCGCGCAGTTCTTCGACACTGGCACTGCGCGCCAGACGCTGACGTTCCAGCAGTTCGCGGGTAACGGTCAGGGTCTGTTCGGCGACGGTCAGTTCGGCCTTGGTCTTCACCCCGTCCTGAGTCAGACGATCGCGGTCTTGCTGAGCGGCGAGTTGCCGCTGCTGAAGCTCGGCGCCGCGCTTGTCGAGTTCCTGCTGGCTGGCCCACAGTCGCGTCAACTCTTCAAAGGCCCGCAGTTGCTTGCGGTTGTCCTGCAGCAAACTGCCGAGGATCTGAATCTGCTCGGCCACCGCTTCAGGCTCGGCGCCGGCCTCTTTGTACAGCACCTCAAGACTCTGGCGCTGGGTGGCCAGTTCCTCGGCAGCGCGGGCGGCGCTTTGCTCCAGAGCGGCCAGTTCGGCCTGGCCCTTGTTCAGGCGATTACCGATCAGCATCAGTTGTTGCAGACGATCGCGGTAGGCGTTCCAGGCGTCGCCCAATGGCGCCAGATGAGTGCTTTGCTCAAGCTCCCCGGCAATCCGCTGCAACCGTTCGGCGACCTGTTTCTGCTGGTCGAGCAACCCCTGAATCGTGCCCTGGCCCTGAGTGCAGGCCTGTTCCGCTTGCTGCTTGAGGTCGGCACTGAGGCTGGCGTCCTTGACCAGGCGGGCGAGGGTGCTTTGTTCTTCGAAGGCTTGGCGCAGCAGTGGTGCGCTGGAGGTGTGTTGGCTTTGCGCTTGGGCTAGCGCCGTTTGCGCAGCGCTCAGGCTCTGTTCGAGTTGAGTCTGTCGCTCGGTCAGCTCGCTTTGTTGCTGCGTGTGTTGCTGAATCTGCGCTGCCAACGGAGTGAGCTGGGTGGTAAGTTCGGTCTTGCGGGCGAACTGATGCCGTTGCGGGGCCAGCTGCTCCAGGCGAGTCAGTTTCAAGCGCTCGCCGGCGAGACTGTTCCAATGTTGCTGTGCGCTGTGCAGTTGCTCGGTGGCGCTCTGTTGCGCGTCCTGCACCTGGCGCAGGTCCTTGAGCCAGGTGTGTTGCAACTCCAGCTGTTTGAGCTGCGCCTGCTGGGTCTTGAGTTGCTGCTGAGCGTCGTTGAAGCGCTCATCGAGTTCGGCCCGGGCTTCCGGTGACAGCGGGGTGACCCCGGTGGCCTGATCCTGCAACAGCTTGTGAGCTTCGCGAGCTTCTTTGGTCTTGTCGAAGGCGCGGCGACCGAGGCGGGTGTAGAGCGCGGTGTCGGTGAGCTTTTCCAACAGTTCGCTGCGGTCGTTGTCGTCAGCCTTGAGGAAGGCGCTGAACTCGCTCTGAGCCAGCATCACAGCGCGGGTGAACTGTTCGAAGTTCAGGCCCAGCGCGGCTTCGAGCTGTGCTTTGTATTCGCCTTTCTGGCTGGCCAGCAGTTGATCCTGATCGATGTCACGCAGGCTTTGGCGACTGGCTTGCAGCTTGCCACCGGCCTTTTCCCGAGCGCGATTGGCCTCCCAGCGAGCGCGATAGCGGCGGCCGTCGATGCCGACGAAATCCACTTCCGCATAGCCTTCGCCGGTGCCACGACGCAACAGGGTGCGCGGGTCGCCGGTACCGATTTCACCATCGGCGTCCGGGACCTTGGCATCGCGGCCGGTGTTGTTCAGACGCGGCACGGCGCCAAACAGCGCCAGGCACAGGGCGTCGAGCAGTGTGCTTTTGCCCGCACCGGTCGGCCCGGTAATCGCGAACAGGCCGGCACTGGCCAAGGGCTCCGCAGTGAAGTCGATTTCAAACGGCCCGGCCAGGGAGGCAAGGTTTTTCAGGCGGATCGCGAGGATCTTCATGGCTGTTCGCTCTCCATCTGTACATCTTGCAACAGCTCGGCGAAGTCCTTGAGCGTTTGCTCGTCGACCTCGCTGCCGTAGTTGTCCTGCCAGGCGCGGCTGAACAGTTCCTGGGGCGAAAGCTGATCCAGTTCGATCAAGGTTGCGCCGTCATCGACGCCGTCGCGGCTGCCGTTGCCGGCGTACTCGGCAGCAATTCGCACCAGCCGCACGGCTTTGCCTTGCAGGGCGGTTTCCACTTGATGGCGCAGGTCAGGTTGCGGTTCGTCGAGACGGATCCGCACTTCCAGCCACGGTTGACGCTGGATATCGGCGAGCAGGTCGATGTTGGGCAGGTCAGCCAGTTGCAACAGGATCTCCGCCAACGGCGCGGAGCCGAGGCGTTGCAAGTGGACGGAACGGGGAATCAGGCGCGGTTCGACGCTGACCAATGTTTCGCCATCGAGCTGAATGTCGAGGATCTGATGCTGGTAATTGATCTCGGAGAACGACAACGGAATCGGTGAGCCGCAGTAGCGGATGCGCTCTTCACCGTTGACCTTCTGCGGCTTGTGCAAATGCCCGAGGGCGACGTAACTGATGCTCGGCCCGAACAGACTGGCGGGCAGGGCTTCGGCGTTGCCGATGATCAAACTGCGTTCGGAGTCTTCCGAGACCGAACCGCCAGCCATGTGCGCATGGCTGATGGCGATCAGCGCCTGGCCCGGCTTGCGCTTGGCATTGGCGGCTTCAATCAGCCACTCATGAACCTGGCCAATGCCGCGCAAGTAGTTATCACCCAAATGCGCGCCGGTCACTTCGGCGGGGCGCAGGAACGGCAACGCCAGGCACCAGGCGGCAATCTCGCCGCTGGCATCCGGCAACGGCAACAACAGGCGTTCGGCATCCAGTTGACCGTCATCGAGCCACAGCACGCGACCCAGGGCGTGAGTGCGCAAGCGCCGCATCAACGGCGCAGGCAGCTCGATGCGCGAGCCGGAGTCGTGGTTGCCGGCGATCATCACGATGGTCAGCAACGGCTGCTGTTCGTGGGCGCTGACGATGAAGTCGTAGAGGCGTTCCTGGGCTTTGACCGGCGGGTTGACCGTGTCAAAGATATCGCCGGCGATCAGCAGCACATCGGGCTGATCCAGCTTCAGCTGACGCAGCAGCCAATCGAGAAAACAGGCGTGCTCGAAATCGCGCTCCTGGCCGTGCAGGTTCTGCCCAAGGTGCCAGTCGGAGGTGTGAAACAGACGCAAGGCGTACTCCGCAACAAAATAAGGTGATGGCCGCGAGGAAAAGGGTGGCGGCTAAAGAGGGGAGAGTTTACTGGCAAATGTGCAAAGGAACACGGGTTTGGGGGATGTCGAAGCTTTGCAGAGGAACACGGTCCCTGTAGGAGCGAGGCTTGCCCGCGAAGAACGATGACGCGGTCTAACAGATGCATCGAGTCATCGTTCTTCGCGGGCAAGCCTCGCTCCTACAGGGATTTGATCTATTTCGGATACAGCGGCGGCAACCCGGTATCGCCAACCAGATCCTGAACCCCCTCGGCCGTCGGGATCGCCCGAATCGCGCGCCAGAGATCCTCGCCCTGCCAGTACTGGCCGGTTTCGCTGTACAGCGCACCGTTCAAGCCGTCCAGCGCATCGGACAGCGGCACAAAACGCGCCGCCATGTCGGCCAGGGTTTCCGGTTGTTGTCGGGCCCAGGCGTCGAGGGCCTGGCGGGTGGCGTGGGAGTCGTTGGCCTGACAGGTGCGTTTGAGGTCGTCGAGCAAGGTGCGTGGGCTCGGGCCGGTCTGCGCCGCCCGCAGGACCGCCGGTTGCCAGCGGGCGCGCCACCACAGGCCGAAGCCCAGCAGCGTGGTGCAGGCCAGAAGCACGGTGCTGAGTTTCCACCACCAGAGGGCTTCGTTGTTGGCGCCGGAGATGGCCTGCGGGCTGCCCGCCGGGGTATCGACGATCAGGCTCGGATTGCTCGCCACTTGCAGCGTGCGGGCCGGCAGACTGCTGTGTTCCAGGTGATCCTCGAAGGTGTTCCACCAGACCACTTCAACGCTCGGCAAGTCAATGTTGCCAGTGCGGGTCGGCACCAGGGCTTCACGGTCCTCGCGACTGCCGATCAAGCCGCGCTCGCTGCTCTGGTTGCCCAGCACCGGTTGATCCGGGTAGCGCCGCAGGCCGTTGATCTCGGTGGCGGGCAACGGTGGCAGTTGCGAACTGGCGAGGCCTTCGGCGTTCAGGGTCAAGCTGCGGGTCAGCGAGTCGCCGACCTGCAAATGATCCGGTTCCGGGCTCCAGCTTTCGCCGAGGCTCAGGCTGCGGGCCGGCAGCCAGGGAACATCGGCTGGATACGTGTCGGGTTTGGCCTTGACCGTCAGCGGGATCTCGGCGGATTTGACGCGCATCTGCTTGCCCGGTTTCGGCCCTTGAGGTGTTGCGTCCTGGGACGGTCGGGTATCGACTGGCGTGGCACTGAACATCTGCGCCGGAATAATCAATTCACCGCTGTGCTGCGGGTAGATCGCGTAGCGCATCTCGATCACGCCATGGCGCAGGCCGTTGATGACTTTCTCGTAGGTGCGCGAGTCGCCCAGCTGTTCGATGCGCGCATCGGGAATCTGCAACGGGGTCAGGCTGCTGTCGTCG
This sequence comes from Pseudomonas sp. GM102, assembly GCF_000282555.1. NCBI lineage: Bacteria > Pseudomonadati > Pseudomonadota > Gammaproteobacteria > Pseudomonadales > Pseudomonadaceae > Pseudomonas > Pseudomonas sp. GM102. Next base: position 20,809 of record NZ_AKJB01000061.1, read on the forward strand.
TACAGCGACACCGAATGGTAGATGCGCAAGGTCAGGATCGCCTGCGCCTGCACATAGACGCTGTTCTGGTCGAGGCTGGCCTCGATGAACACCGGCGCCAGCGTGTTGCTGCTGTCCTGGGTTTCGCTCTCGATCACTTGCACGGTAATTGGCTGGCTCTGGACGTCGCCCAGTTGCAGCGATGGGATCACCACGCTGCCGTTTTGCCGGGGCAGCAGGGTGATGATCCAGCGGGTGGTCGCTTGGGTGTTGCCGTTGAGCGTATTCAGTTGGTTGACCTGGCGGGTGCCGCGCACTTCGAACAGCGGCTCCAGCGGGGACAGGTCGGGTTTGCCGAACTGGGTCACGTCGCTGGTTTCCAGGGTCAGTTCGACCGTCTCGCCGGAATTCAGGCGGCTGCGATCGACGCTGGCGACCAGCTCCACAGCCTGGGCCTGAACGGTGCAGAGCCACAGGGCGGACAACAATGCGAGCAAGAAGGCGGTGAAGCGGGTCATCGAGTTTTTTCCTGATCCTGATGTTGTTGCTGTTCGTACCAGAATTTGCGTCTGAGCAGTTCGCCGGGGTCATCCGGGATCTTGCGCAGCCATTGCTCCAGCGCCTGGCGCTGTTCGCCTTCAATCATGTCGCTGGCCGGGCGTCGCGGTGGCGTGGTGCTTTGCTCATCCCCCAACTCGCTGCCCGGGACTTCATTGGCGCCCGGTTGCGGTGGCGTCGTGGCCGGCTGCTCGGCGTCCGGGGTGGTTTGCTCGGCGTCGGTTTTCGGCTCGCCATTGCTGGGTTGGGTGGCGCTGCCGGGCGGCGGTTCCTGGGTGATGGTTTCGGTTTTGCCATCGGCGGTTTTGTCCGGCTCGACGGGCGGCGCTGAGGTTTTCTGTTTCAGCAGGCTTTCCACCAGTGCCTTGTTGGTCAGGGCCGGGCGCAGATCCGGTTGACGTTCAAGTGCTTGATCGTAAGCATCCAGCGCTGCTTCCAGCTCACCGCTTTTGGCCAGGGCGTTACCCCGATTGTAGTGGGCGTGGGCATCGGTGCCTTGGGTAAACCGCTGGGCGGCGCCACTGTAGTCGCCGGCTTCATAGAGCGCCACACCTTGCCACTGCGGGTCTTCGAAATGCTGCGCGGCCTCGGCCGGGCGCTTTTGTTTGAGCAAATGCAGGCCTTGCTGATCGGGACGCAGCCACAAGTCTTCGAAATCGAAGGCGTAGCTCGGTTGCGGCAGCAGGAACAGCAGCGGCAGGCAGAACAGCCAACCGCGGCGCCCGGCACAGGCGGCCAGTAATAACAGCGGCAACAGCAGCCAATAGCCCTGATCGGCCCAGGTGTCGAGGCGCAATGTCTGGCCGTCGTTGCGCAGATCCCGTGGACCATCAAGCAGGCCAAGGCCGCGCAGGTCGGCATCGTCCAGACGCGCCTGGCGATAACGTCCGCCCAGGCCGTTGGCAAAGGCTTTGAGGCTGGGGTCGTCCAGACGGGGCACCAGAATGGCGCCCAGGTCATCCTTGAGGAAACTGCCGTCGTCCTGCGCGACCGGCGCCCCTTCGGCGGTGCCGATACCGAGCATCAGAAATTGCGTGGACTTGTCGTCCAGCGCCTGACGAATCCCTTGGCGTTCCTGTTCCGTCAGCGACGAACCGATCAGCAGGATCCGACCTTGACCGAGGGCGCCCTGATCCAGCAGCGCAAGGGCCTTGGCCACCGCTAGATCGGCACGATGACCGGCCAGGGGCATCAGCGACGGCTTGAGCGCATCCACCAGGTTGCGGCTGGTCGACAGGTCATCCGACAGCGGCACCAAGGTGTGGGCGCTGCCGGCATAGACGATGATTGCGGTCTGCGCGTCGCTGCGATTTTGCAGCAGATCAAACAGTTTGCGCCGGGCTTGTTCCAGCCTGTTTGGCGCACTGTCGGTGGCGAGCATTTCCGGGGTCAGCTCAAGCAACACCACCAGCGGGTCGGCGGGTTTTTGACTGGTTTGTTCGACGCGCTGCCAGCTTGGGCCCAGCAAGGCCAGAACGGTCAGCACCCAGGCCAGGCCCAGGGCGACCCACGGCAGTTTGCTTTCGCGACCGCTGCCACCACTGAGCAATACGGCATGGAAGGCCGGCGGCAGAATCATTTGCCAGCGGCCAGCGCGTTTCTGTCGATGCCAGAGTTGCCAGAGCAACCAGCCCAGCAACGGCAACAACAGCAGCCACCAAGGGCGGAACCAGTGCGGCCAGAGCGCAATCATCGGCGCCTCCGCAGGCGCAGGCGTTTGAGCCGCTGACGCCAGTCGGGCAGTTGCGTTTGCAGAAACCGCTCTTTGGTAAACAGCTCCTTGCTAAACAGCCGTTGCAACGGGTTATCCGGCCAGCGCTCGCGGATCACCAGCAGCATGCTCAGCAGCAGCGCCATCGCCAAAGGCCAGTGATACAACGCTTGGGCCGGGCGGGCCTGAGTGGGTTGCTGGGTCACCGGCTCCAGTTTGTCGAGGGTGCGCTTGATCGCCTGCAATTCCTCGCCGTCGCGGGCACGGAAGTACTGGCCACCGGTGGCTTGGGCGATGGCTTTCAAGGCCGGTTCGTCGAGGTCCAGGCTCGGGTTGATGCCCAGGAATCCCAGGGTGCCGCTTTGTTCCGGGTCGGCGCCGATACCGATCGGGTAGATTTTTACGCCTTCGTTGGCCGCCAGTCGGGCGGCTGTCAGCGGGTCGATTTCGCCGCCGTTGTTGGCGCCATCGGTGACCAGAATCAGCACACGGCTTTGTGCCGGGCGTTGGCGCAGGCGTTTGAGGGCCAGACCAATGGCGTCGCCGATGGCGGTATTTTTGCCGGCGATGCCGATCCGCGCTTCGTCGAGCCACACGCGAACGGTGTGCCGGTCAAAAGTCAGCGGCGCTTGCAGATACGCCTGGCTGCCGAACAGAATCAAGCCGACCCGGTCGCCGTCGCGGCTTTCAAGAAAATCGCCAAGCAAATGTTTCACCAACGTCAGTCGGCTGACGTCTTCGTCCTGCCACTGCATGTCGGGGAAATCCATCGAGCCGGACACGTCGACCGCCACCAGCAAATCGCGACCACTGGCGGCAATCGGCAGGGGTTCGCCGAGCCATTGCGGGCGCGCCGCGGCGATCAGCAAAAACAACCACAGCAAAATGAACGGTGCTTGCTGACGCCACGCTGGCAGATTCGCCCGGGCACGGCGGCGAGCGAGGCCTTCGAGATCGCTGAGGAAGCTGACTTTGAGTGCCGGTTCGCCACTGTCGGCCACCGGTAGCAGCACTCGCATCAGCCAGGGCAGTGGCAGCAGGGCAAAGATCCACGGCCAGGCGAACTCAAACATGTTTGCGAATCCAGGTGTCGACGGCTTGAGTCAGGCCGGCGATGGCCTTGTCGTCGAGTTTGCATTCGGGTTTGTAGGCGCCTTCGACCAGCACCATCCAGCGCGTGAGGCCGGCGGCCGGGCAGCGGTTATCAAGGAACGCCAGCCATTTGCGCCCGTTAAGGGTATGGCTCTGGCTGTAGGGGTAATGGTTGCGACACAGGCGTTTGAGCAAGCCGTTGAGTTGCTGCAGCCAGGCACCGGCTGGGGCGCCGTCGTAGGGCTTGGGCATCCGGGCGAGTTCGGCCAGCGCCGCGAGACGCACCGGGTCCAGTGGTTGTTCGGCACGGACGATAGGGCGCTTGTTCGGGATGAAGCGGCGCAACTGCCACAGGCCGAAACCGATCAATGGCAGCAATAACAGCAGCAGCCACCAGCCCGGCGCCGGCGGCCAGAAGCCGATCGGTGGCGGGGAAATCAGCGGTTGCAGTTGATCGAGGCTGCTCATCGACCTTTCCCCGGACGTTGAGGATTGAGGTATTCGCGCAGTTGCTCGACCATTTCGCTTTGGGTGCTCAAAGGCATCAGCAATACCCGCAACTTTTGCGCCAGCAGCTCCCAGCGGGCGATGCGCGCTTCAGCCTGTGCGCGATAGGCCTGGCGCAAGTCGAAATTCAACGTGTCGAGTTCCAGCTGTGCCCCCCGTTCCGCGAAGCGTAAAAGCCCGGCAGCGGGCAGGGCGTGATCCAGCGGATCGGACACGGGCAATAGCAACAGGTCGCAATGGCGTGACAACAGGCTCAACTGCTGCTCCGCACCGTCGGACAAGGCGCGTTCGTCGCAGATCACGATCACCAGGCTGCCAGGGCGCAATACTTCCCGGGCGCGACGCAGGGCAATGCCGAAGGCGTCGCGGTCGGGCTCGCGTTCGGTGTGCAGCGACTGGTTGACTCGCACCAGTCGGTTGAGCAATTGCAGCAGGCTCTGCTTGCTGCGTCGCGGTTTGATCTCGTAGTGTTCGTTGTCGCCGAACACCAGCCCGCCGACCCGGTCGTTATGGCCCAGCGCGGCCCAGCCAATCAGGCTCGCCGCCTGGGCGGCAAGCACCGATTTGAACATCAGCCCGGAGCCGAAAAACAGCCGGCAGCTCTGTTCGACCATGATGAAAATCGGTCGCTCGCGTTCTTCATGGAACAGCTTGGTGTGAGGCTCCTGGGTCCGGGCGGTGACGCGCCAATCGATGCTTCGCACGTCATCGCCGGCCTGGTACACCCGCACCTGATCGAAGTCCACCCCGCGCCCGCGCAGTTTGGAGTGGTGCAGGCCGATCAGCGGGCTGCGTTGGCTCGGCGTGGAAAATAACTGCACTTCGCGCACGCGATGACGCATCTGGATCAGCTCGGAAAGGCTGACACGGATGCCCGGCTCGGGCGGCAGGAGGGCGTTCATCGGGGTCAAGCGACGGCTACGACGTCGAGAATCCGCTGGACCACCCGGTCCTGGTCGATGCCAGCGGCTTCGGCTTCGAAGGAAAGAATGATGCGGTGGCGCAACACATCGAACAGCACCGCCTGAATGTCTTCCGGGCTGACGAAGTCGCGACCGGCCAGCCAGGCGTGAGCCCGGGCGCAACGGTCCAGGGCAATGGAACCACGCGGACTGGCGCCGTAGGCGATCCATTCGGCCATTTCCGGGTCGAACTTGGCCGGCGTGCGTGTGGCCATGACCAGTTGCACCAGGTATTCCTCCACGGCGTCGGCCATGTACAACCCGAGGATTTCCTTGCGCGCGGCGAAGATCGCCTGCTGGCTGACCCGACGTTCGGGTTTGGTTTCGCCGTGCAGCGCTTCGCCGCGAGCCTGTTGCAGAATCCGGCGCTCGACGGCGGCGTCAGGGAAGCCGATTTTCACGTGCATCAGGAAACGGTCGAGCTGGGCTTCTGGCAGCGGGTAGGTGCCTTCCTGCTCGATGGGGTTTTGCGTGGCCATGACCAAAAACAGCGGCGACAGGTCGTAGGTGCTGCGCCCGACGCTGACCTGGCGTTCGCCCATGGCTTCAAGCAGGGCCGACTGAACCTTGGCGGGGGCACGGTTGATTTCGTCCGCCAACACCAGATTGTGGAAGATCGGGCCTTGCTGGAACACGAAACTGCCGGTTTCCGGGCGATAGATTTCCGTGCCGGTGATGTCGGCCGGCAGCAGGTCGGGGGTGAACTGGATGCGATGGAACTGTGCTTCGATGCCTTCGGCGAGTTCTTTGATGGCCTTGGTCTTGGCCAGGCCCGGGGCGCCCTCGACCAGCATGTGGCCGTCGGCGAGCAAGGCGATGAGCAAGCGCTCGATGAGTTTTTCCTGGCCGAGAATCTGCGTTGAAAGAAAGGTTCGCAGCGCGAGCAGCGCTTCACGATGTTCCATCGATGACTGTTCCTGGAAAGGGTGACCGAAGACGTTCGAATAACGCCAAGGCTGGGGGCGTTACTTTAATCCATCGCGGGGGGCGGCGACCAACGGCATTTTGTGCAAAGTGCGGGAATTGATGGGCAAAATTGTTGGAATTTTGTAGGGGGTGGGTATTGCGGTGTTCTTTTGGACACCTTCGCGGGCAAGCCTCGCTCCTACAGGTATCGAGGCGCCGCGATATTGTGTCGACGCAAAACCTGTAGGAGCGAGGCTTGCCCGCGAAGGCGCCAGCTCAAACACCATCAGAGCTGGCTTATATAAGTACCAATCCCCTTGAGGATGTTCTGCAAGGTCTCTTCCACTTCAGCCAGATCGCCAGCATCGGTGCTGTGCAGGATTTCCAGCGAATCTTCGCCATCGAGCACATCGGCATCCGCGGCAGCAATTTCGATCAGCAGGCGGTCAGGGCTGAGGGTGACTTTCACGCCGTTGAGGGCCGAGGGCTTGTCGTGGAAGATGATCTCCAGCTCATCCTCGTCCGGAAAGCGGCTCATCAGGAACATTTCGCCCTCGGCGCTGTTGCAGCAGAGCATGGCCAAGTTGTCTTCTTCTTCGTCGCACGGGTTGACGATCAAGAGGTCAGTTGTCATTTGCATGGGAAAATCCTGGCTCGGCGAGCGTGGTGAACGTAACAAAAGGCAATTCTGCCAGCCCCGGGGAATTTCTGCTCGGCTGAGTGTCAGAAGATGTGTCGTGAACATTCGGGGTGTTACTGGTCATTTTTGGCACGCATGTACCGTAAAGCCGGGCATAAAACGCCCATTTTGCTACACGGCTGCTAGTGTTGTTCAAGGCACATGCCGCGAGTTACGTGCCGATGACCGAATATGTCGCAGCGCTGCAAGCACGGCCCTTGCCGCACTCGTTAAGCTGCGCAACGGATGAGCACCCGTAAAGGCATTGCCTGTTGCCTTGGCAGTCGTTTTTGCAGATGCCCATTCAATGGAAGGTGAATGTGACCTGAGTGTCTCGTCCAGCTTCACCCACCTGTCATCCTGTTTCCTCTGCCCGAGAATCAGGAACAGGGTGACGGATTGCCCCGAAAGGGGTTTGCACGCGACGCTTCCATCAATAACAAGCCCAAGCGGAGTACCACAGATGGCGTTCTTCACCGCAGCCAGCAAAGCCGACTTCCAGCACCAACTGCAAGCGGCACTGGCGCAGCACATCAGTGAACAGGCACTGCCACAAGTGGCGCTGTTCGCCGAACAATTCTTCGGCATCATTTCCCTGGACGAGCTGACCCAGCGTCGGCTGTCCGACCTCGCCGGCTGCACCCTTTCTGCGTGGCGCCTGCTTGAGCGCTTCGATCACGCGCATCCGCAAGTGCGCGTCTACAACCCGGATTACGAACGCCACGGCTGGCAGTCGACCCACACCGCGGTCGAAGTGCTGCACCACGATCTGCCGTTCCTGGTGGACTCGGTGCGCACCGAACTGAACCGTCGCGGCTACAGCATTCATACCCTGCAAACCACTGTGCTGAGCGTGCGTCGCGGCAGCAAGGGCGAGCTGCTGGAAATCCTGCCGAAGGGCACCCAGGGTGAAGGCATTCTGCAAGAATCGCTGATGTACCTGGAAATCGACCGTTGCGCCAACACGGCCGAACTGAACGTCCTGACCAAAGAGCTGGAGCAGGTTCTCGGTGAAGTCCGCGTCGCGGTTGCCGATTTCGAACCGATGAAAGCCAAGGTCCAGCAGTTGATCGAAGGCATCGACAACAGCCAGTTCATCATCAACGCCGACGAAAAGTCCGAAATCAAGAGCTTCCTGGAATGGCTGGTGGGCAACCACTTCACCTTCCTGGGCTACGAAGAATTCGTGGTGGGCGAGGATCAGAACGGCGGTCACATCGAATATGACCAAAGCTCGTTCCTCGGCCTGACCAAACTGCTGCGTGCCGGCCTGACCGTCGACGATCTGCGAATCGAAGACTACGCCGTCAACTACCTGCGCGAACCGACGCCGCTGTCGTTCGCCAAGGCTGCACACCCAAGCCGTGTCCACCGTCCGGCTTACCCGGATTACGTATCGATCCGCCAGATCGATGCCGATGGCAAAGTCATCAAGGAATGCCGCTTCATGGGCCTGTACACCTCGTCGGTGTATGGCGAAAGCGTGCGGGTCATTCCTTACATCCGTCGCAAGGTCGAGATCATCGAACAGCGTTCGGGCTTCCAGGCCAAGGCTCACTTGGGCAAGGAATTGGCCCAAGTGCTTGAAGTGTTGCCGCGCGACGACTTGTTCCAGACCCCGGTGGACGAGCTGTTCACCACCGTGATGTCGATCGTGCAGATCCAGGAACGCAACAAGATCCGCGTGTTCCTGCGCAAAGACCCGTACGGCCGTTTTTGCTACTGCCTGGCCTACGTGCCGCGCGACATCTACTCCACCGAAGTGCGCCAGAAGATCCAGCAAGTGCTGATGGATCGCCTGAAAGCCTCGGACTGCGAGTTCTGGACCTTCTTCTCCGAGTCCGTGCTGGCCCGCGTGCAACTGATTCTGCGGGTCGATCCGAAGAACCGCCTGGACATCGACCCGGTTCTGCTGGAAAAAGAAGTGGTACAGGCCTGCCGCAGCTGGCAGGACGACTACGCAAGCCTGGTGGTCGAGAGCTTCGGCGAAGCCCAGGGCACCAACGTGCTGGCCGACTTCCCGAAAGGCTTCCCGGCCGGTTACCGCGAGCGTTTTGCAGCCCACTCGGCTGTGGTCGACATGCAGCACCTGCTGAGCCTGAACGAAAAAAATCCGCTGGTGATGAGCTTCTATCAGCCACTGGCTCAGGTCTCCGGCCAGCGCATGCTGCACTGCAAGCTGTATCACGCCGACACCCCGCTGGCGTTGTCCGACGTATTGCCGATCCTGGAAAACCTTGGCCTGCGCGTGCTGGGTGAGTTCCCGTATCGCCTGCGTCATAACAATGGCCGCGAATTCTGGATTCACGACTTCGCGTTCACCGCCGCCGAAGGCCTGGAACTCGACATCCAGCAACTCAACGACACCTTGCAGGACGCTTTCGTCCACATCGTGCGTGGCGATGCCGAGAACGATGCCTTCAACCGTCTGGTGCTGACCGCCGGCCTGCCATGGCGCGATGTCGCGCTGCTGCGTGCCTACGCCCGTTACATGAAGCAGATCCGCCTGGGCTTCGACCTGGGTTACATCGCCAGCACCCTGAACAACCACACCGACATCGCTCGCGAGTTGACCCGGTTGTTCAAGACCCGTTTCTACCTGGCGCGCAAGCTTGCCAGTGACGATCTGGAAGACAAGCAACAACGCCTGGAACACGCGATTCTGGCAGCACTGGACGATGTCCAGGTGCTCAACGAAGACCGCATCCTGCGTCGTTACCTGGACCTGATCAAAGCGACCCTGCGGACCAACTTCTACCAGACCGACGCCCACGGTCAGAACAAGTCCTACTTCAGCTTCAAGTTCAACCCGCACCAGATTCCAGAGCTGCCGAAGCCGGTACCGAAGTTCGAAATCTTCGTTTACTCGCCTCGCGTCGAAGGCGTGCACCTGCGCTTTGGCAACGTTGCTCGCGGTGGTCTGCGCTGGTCCGACCGTGAAGAAGACTTCCGTACTGAAGTCCTGGGCCTGGTAAAAGCCCAGCAAGTGAAGAACTCGGTCATCGTACCGGTGGGTGCGAAGGGTGGCTTCCTGCCGCGTCGCCTGCCACTGGGCGGCAGCCGTGACGAGATCGCGGCCGAGGGCATCGCCTGCTACCGCATCTTCATCTCGGGCCTGTTGGACATCACCGACAACCTGAAAGACGGCGCGCTGGTACCGCCGGCCAACGTCGTGCGTCATGACGACGATGACCCGTACCTGGTGGTGGCGGCGGACAAGGGCACTGCAACCTTCTCCGACATCGCCAACGGCATCGCCATCGACTACGGCTTCTGGCTCGGCGACGCCTTTGCGTCCGGTGGCTCGGCGGGTTACGACCACAAGAAAATGGGCATTACCGCCAAGGGCGCGTGGGTCGGCGTACAACGCCACTTCCGCGAGCGCGGCATCAATGTCCAGGAAGACAGCATCACTGTGGTGGGCGTCGGCGACATGGCCGGTGATGTGTTCGGTAATGGCTTGCTGATGTCCGACAAGCTGCAACTGGTCGCTGCGTTCAACCACCTGCACATCTTCATTGACCCGAACCCGGAGCCAGCCAACAGCTTCGCCGAGCGTCAACGTCTGTTCGATCTGCCACGTTCGGCGTGGTCGGACTACGACACCAGCATCATGTCCGAAGGCGGCGGGATCTTCTCCCGTAGCGCGAAAAGCATCGCGATTTCCCCGCAGATGAAAGAGCGCTTCGACATTCAGGCTGACAAGCTGACCCCGACCGAACTGCTGAATGCCTTGCTCAAGGCACCGGTGGACCTGTTGTGGAACGGCGGTATCGGTACCTACGTGAAAGCCAGCACCGAAAGCCACGCCGATGTCGGCGACAAGGCCAACGATGCACTGCGTGTGAACGGCAACGAACTGCGCTGCAAAGTCGTGGGCGAGGGCGGTAACCTCGGTATGACCCAATTGGGTCGTGTCGAATTCGGCCTCAATGGCGGCGGTTCCAACACCGACTTCATCGACAACGCCGGTGGTGTGGACTGCTCCGACCACGAAGTGAACATCAAGATCCTGCTCAACGAAGTGGTTCATGCCGGTGACATGACCGACAAGCAACGTAACCAGTTGCTGGCGAGCATGACCGACGAAGTCGGCAACCTGGTGCTCGGTAACAACTACAAGCAGACTCAGGCACTGTCCCTGGCGGCACGCCGTGCCTTGCCGCGGATTGCCGAATACAAGCGTCTGATGAACGATCTGGAAGGCCGCGGCAAGCTGGATCGCGCCATCGAGTTCCTGCCGGCTGAAGAGGCGATCAACGAGCGCGTCGCGGCGGGCCATGGCCTGACCCGTGCCGAGCTGTCGGTGCTGATCTCCTACAGCAAGATCGACCTCAAGGAAGCGCTGCTCAACTCCCTGGTGCCGGACGACGACTACCTGACCCGCGACATGGAAACCGCTTTCCCGCCAACGCTGGTGAGCAAGTTCTCCGACGCCATGCGCCGTCACCGTCTGAAGCGCGAAATCGTCAGCACCCAGATCGCCAACGATCTGGTGAACCACATGGGCATCACCTTCGTTCAACGACTCAAAGAGTCGACCGGCATGAGCCCGGCGAACGTGGCCGGTGCATATGTGATCGTGCGTGACATCTTCCACCTCCCGCACTGGTTCCGTCAGATCGAAGCCCTGGATTATCAGGTATCGGCCGACGTCCAACTGGAGCTGATGGACGAGCTGATGCGTCTGGGTCGCCGCGCTACGCGCTGGTTCCTGCGCAGCCGTCGCAACGAGCAGAACGCTGCCCGTGACGTCGCGCACTTCGGTCCGCACCTGGCGGCGTTGGGCCTCAAGCTCGACGAACTGCTGGAAGGCCCGACCCGTGAAGGCTGGCAGACCCGCTACCAGGCTTACGTCGCTGCTGGCGTGCCTGAGTTGCTGGCGCGCATGGTTGCAGGCACCACTCACCTGTACACCTTGCTGCCGATCATCGAAGCTTCGGATGTGACCGGTCAGAACGCAGCCGACGTGGCCAAGGCCTACTTCGCCGTGGGCAGTGCGCTGGACATCACCTGGTACCTGCAACAGATCAGCGCTCTGCCAGTTGAAAACAACTGGCAGGCCCTGGCCCGTGAAGCGTTCCGTGATGACGTCGACTGGCAACAACGTGCGATCACCATCTCTGTCCTGCAACAGGGCGACGGCACCCAGGACGTGGAAACACGCCTGGCGCTGTGGATGGAAGAGCACGAAGGCATGATCGAACGCTGGCGCGCCATGCTGGTGGAAATCCGGGCCGCCAGCGGCACCGACTACGCCATGTACGCGGTGGCCAACCGCGAACTGCTGGACCTGGCGTTGAGCGGTCAAGCGGTGGTGCCTGCTGCTGTCACTAGCAGTGCGGACGCCGAGCTGGAGCCGGCTGCCTGATAAGCGCTGAATGAAGAAAGCCCCGTCTCGAAAGAGAGGGGGCTTTTTTTTGTCTGAAGGTTTTGTGGTGTCTGGTCGGGCCCCTTCGCGGGCAAGCCTCGCTCCTACAGGGATTGCGGGTGTCCACAAAATCGGCGCTCAACACAAAACCTGTAGGAGCGAGGCTTGCCCGCGAAGAGGCCATCAGCATCACCTCGGCGATCAGTTTTCCAAAGGAATCAACACTTTCTCATCAGGAGCCAACACCATGAACACCAGCAGCTTGGCGGGTTGGGTGGCGCTGGCATTTTTCGAGACCAGATGTTCAGAACCTGCCGGCTCGTAATCGACTTCGATCATCAAGGCTTTTTTGCCGGGGGCGTTTTTCAGCATCTGGTCCTGCAGGACGGTGACTTTTTCTGAGGGGGCGGTTTCGTGGGCGAATGTCGGGGCTGAAATGCTCAGCGTCAGGGCGGCGAGAGAGGCAGCAAAAAAGCGAAGTGTTTTCATGGTTGATTACCTGAGGGTGGTGAGTCGTCAGGGACACAGTAAGCCGCGCTATCGGGCAATCAAACGGCCAATTTTCGGGAAGGTGAGGGGACCAATCACTGAGTGCGCAGGGCAAAAGGGTGATGAACCGTGGCGAGGGAGCTTGCTCCCGCTGGGTTGCGAAGCAGCCCCAAAATCGGTGGACGCGCAGAACAATGCAGACTGCGTTCGCCGGATTTACGTCTGCTGCGCAGACGAGCGGGAGCAAGCTCCCTCGCCACAGGTGTTTGTCAGACGATTGGAAAGCTGTTGAAGTCGACGGCATTGGCCAGTCGGCTGTCGATCAGGCCGATAAAGCCTTGCACTTCGGGGCAGTTGAAATGCGCTTGCATGGCCGCTTCCGATTGCCAGCGGGCGCTGACCGTCCAGCGGGTGTCGTCCTCGGGGCAGCGGTCGACCATATAAGAGTCACAGCCCGGAAGTTCGCGCAGGGTGTCGACAATCTTTTGCAGTTGCTTACCCAGTTCGTCCGAGCGGCCGGCGGCAGCCTGCACTTTTACGGTGTTGATCACTTCGTTGGACATTGCTCACACTCCTGAATCAGGCCGGACGAATCCTGCTCATTGAGGGATAACGCCCAGTCAGGATAGGCCTGCACCCCCAGACCGCCAATAGCCAATCACTGGATAAAGCCGCAGACCAATCCCTCAACCGAGCTGCTGCAAAATATCCCTCAAGCGGTCCAGGGCGATGTCGATGTCCAGGGTTTCGATCGCGCCGAACCCCAGGAAAAGCCCGGCCCGCGGCGCTTGCTGGTAAAAAAAGCTGTCCAGGGCATAGAGCCCCACTTCGACTTTTTTTGCCAATTCGATCACCAATGGAATATCGACCGGCACCTTGCACAGCACCGCCATGTGGAACCCGGCTGTGGTCGGCACCGCTTCAAACCACGGCGAAAGGTCGCCCGCCATGCGCGCCAGGATCCGTTCACGACGCCCGGCGTAAATCGTATGGCAGCGCCGGATGTGCTTGAGCAGACAGCCCTCGGCGATGAACTTGGCGAGCGCCCATTGGGGCAGGGTGGAGGTATGCAGGTCGGTGAGCTGCTTGGCGCGAATCACCGCTTCGAGAATCGCCGGCGGCAAAATCGCGTAGCCAAGCCGCAGCTCCGGCAACAAGGTCTTCGAGAAAGTGCCGACGTAGGCGACGATGCCGCGCTGATCCAGGCTTTGCAGCGAGTCGGTGGGCCGGCCTTCGTAGCGAAATTCGCTGTCGTAGTCGTCTTCGATGATGATCGCCCCCAGCTCATAGGCCCTTGCGAGCAGGGCTTCGCGGCGGGCCTGGCTTAGGGGCATGCCCAAGGGGAACTGGTGGGACGGGGTGACGTAAATCAGCCGAGTGCCGTCGGGAATGTGCTCGACCTGAATGCCTTGCGCATCCACCGGCACGCCGACCACCGTTGCACCATGGCTCCCGAACAACAGACGCGCCGGCGGGTAGCCGGGGTCTTCCACGGCGACGAGGCTGTCCGGTTGGGTCAACACCCGGGAAATCAGGTCCAGCGCCTGCTGCGCGCCGTTGCACACCACCACGTCTTCGTCCTGACAGTTGACCCCGCGCGAAAACGCGATGTGCCGTGCGATCGCATTGCGTAGCGCCGGCAGGCCTTCGGGCTGGCTGTAGAAACCTTTGGAACCGGCCATCTGGCGCAAGGCATGGGAGGTGCAGCGGCGCCAATCGTCCTGCGGAAACTGGCCCTTGCTGGTGGCGCCACCAATGAACTCGTAACGCAACGAGCCTTCCAGCGTCGGGTGGCGCAAGAACGTCGGTAGGTTGCGCCAGCGTTCGATGACCTCAAAGCTCGCCAGCTCCGAGTGGCTCTGCTTGTGGACGATTTTCGCCGCCCGGGCATTGACGTAAGTGCCTTTGCCGATCACCCCGGTGAGGAAGTTCTCGTAGGTCAGTTGCGCATACGTGTCGGAAATGGTCTTGCGCGAGATCCCTAGTTGTTCGGCCAGCAAGCGGCTGGGCGGCAGCTGCGTCCCGGCTGTCAGGCGACCGGATTCAATGGCATCGCGCAGTTGCCGGTACAACTGGCCTGCCAGGTCCTTGCGGCCGTTGATGACAACATGAAGTTCCATACCGGCGGGGCTCCTGGGGCGGTTGAGGCGACTGTGCGTCGCGCCAGATTACCCGCATGAACGGCTGCGCAGAAGTTGCGTGGGCGAAAAACCTGCGATTGGTCTGCTGCCGGGCGGTCCATGGTTTTTTCGCCAAATTGGGTCTGTAACCCTCGTGCATCGGCGCCTACCGTGGAGGCATTGATCAGCGCCATGAGACACCGCCATGAACGCCCGCCTGGATTACTACAACGCATCGCCCAAAGCGATGAAAGCCATGATCGCGATGGAGGCCTTGACCAGCAACCTGAGCATCGAACAGGCGTTGCTGAACCTGATCAAAATCCGCGCCTCGCAGCTCAATGGCTGCGCCTTCTGCACCGACATGCACTCGGTGGACGCGCGCCGCTTCGGTGAGAGCGATCGCCGGCTGTATGCGATCGTGGTCTGGCGCGACAGCAACTTCTTCAACCCTCGGGAGCGAGCGGCCCTGGCCTGGACCGAAGCAGTGACCCTGCTTGCGCAAAGCCACGTGCCGGACGACGTTTACGCTCAGGCCCGGGAGCAGTTCAGCGAAGGTGAACTGGTCGACCTGACTCTGGCCGTCAGCACCATCAACAACTGGAATCGCCTGGCGGTGAGCTTTCGGCAAACGCCCAGTGATTGATTCAACCGCAAACCTTGTAGGAGCGAGGCTTGCCCGCGAAGAATGCACTGCGGTTTTTCAGGTATTACGTGTAATCGTTCTTCGCGGGCAAGCCTCGCTCCTACAGGATTTTCGTCATGCAGTGGCTGATCACCTGCCATTAAGCAGCGGTGAAGTTGCAGTCGTCGGTGCCGGCCGCTGCGGTTTCACCGATGTGCCAAAGGTATTGCCCATGCGTGTGCTGGTGGCGGCCGGTGTGGCCAGGCCCAATTGATGGGGTGGCCGCTTGTTGATCGGCACGTTCATCGCCTGCTGATTTTTCTGCGCAGCGGCTGCCCCCTCGGGGTTGTTGCCCATCTGCTGGCTGAGGCAGTTGTAGTCTGGCGCCTTGTAGCCACCGACCGTCACTTCGACGCAGCCCTGTGGTTGTTCGGCGTGAGCCAGCGACAGCCCGCTCATCAGCAGCACGCCCGCTGCAAGGCTCGTTAGATGTTTCATTGAAGGCCTCCTGGCCGGCCACAAAGGGGCCGCTCTGGAGCGTGAGTCTAGAGCAAAGCGCTTGAACGGCTCGTGATGGTTTTTTTGCATCGGCCGTCACATCAGGTTCATATACAGCCCTCAGGATGACGGTTTTCAGGGGTACGTCAGCCGTGCAGCGAGGCAGAGCCAGGGACGGGCGCCAGGTTTTAATGACTCACGTTCGCCAGGCTTGCCTGGCGTTGCTGTTTTGGTTGATGTCATCGGTAGTGTCCGCAGGTCCGGTCGATCCACGCACACCGCTGGAACTGGACATCCCGGCCCAGGCATTGGCCAGCGCGCTTGAACGGTTCAGTCGCGCCACCGGCATGGCGGTGCTGGTGGATCGCCAGCTGACCCGCGGTCGCCGTTCGGTCGCCGTGAAAGGACACTTGAATGCTACCGATGCGTTGAGCCTGATGCTCAGTGGCAGCGGGCTGATGGCGCGGTATGCCCGAGCGGATGCGTTCACGTTGCAGGTGGCGCAGGTCGCCGAGGTGCCCACGGTATCAGGCACAGTCGCAAGCAATGC
Source organism: Pseudomonas sp. GM102 (assembly GCF_000282555.1). Lineage (NCBI taxonomy): Bacteria > Pseudomonadati > Pseudomonadota > Gammaproteobacteria > Pseudomonadales > Pseudomonadaceae > Pseudomonas > Pseudomonas sp. GM102. Next base: position 36,856 of record NZ_AKJB01000061.1, read on the forward strand.
GCCGCTTGCGGGCGGCAGTTATGCGACGGCGATTCAATCGGCGCTCGAACGTCGCTTGTGCCGTTCGCCGTTGACCCGCCCGGGCAGTTTTCGGGCGTTGTTGCAACTGTGGATCGGCCGTGACGGTGTGGTGCAGTACAGCCGCTTGGTCAGTTCCACAGGTGATGTTCAGCGCGACTCGGCGCTGGTGGAAAGTTTACGCAACCTCAGAATAGAACGCCCGGCGCCCAGCTCCTTGGGTCAGCCGGTCACGCTGCTTTTGCTACCGGACTCGTCAGGAAAACGCATGGAATGCACACAATGGGAAGGAGTTTCCGGGGGATGAAAGACACCGGGCAAAGTTCGATGGTCAGGCTGTTCCTGACGTCCTATGACGATTTCAAGGTGCGCTTGCGCAGGCGCCTCGGTTCGGAGGATCTGGCCAACGACGTCCTGCACGAAACCTACCTGCGGGTCGACCGCATGGAAGCCCCGCCGAACATCGCGCAACCCAATGCCTACCTCTATCGCATGGCCCTGAACATTGCTGCCGACCGGCGCCAGTCGGACGCCCGGTTGCTGACTGGCAGCGAGGTGGAGGAGTTGTTGCAAGTGTCCGACGAAGCGCTAGACCCGGCTCGGGTGGTGGGCGGTCAGAAGGAGATTCAGTCACTGCTCAAAGCGCTGTACGAACTGCCGGCGCGTCGGCGCAAGATTTTTATCGCCGCGCGTCTGGAAGAGGCGCCGCACCTGGAAATCTCCCAGCGTTTCGGCATTTCGACACGGATGGTCGAAAAGGAAATCAAAGCGGCTTTAGGTCATTGCGCCGCGCGCCTGGAAAGAAAAGTCATTCAGCGGTTCGGTCCCGGCGCGGGAAAACCGTCTTGATAGAAGAGTCCAGATTAATCCGTGAGTACCCCCGCGCTTGAACATCTTCCGTATGTCATTCCCTGAGGCGACACCCCAGGACCGGCTGCAAAGCGAAGCCCAGGACTGGTTGATCCTTTTGACCTCGGGCCGGGCGACCGCCGCCGATGCCCGCGCCTTGCGCGAGTGGTGCGCACAAAGCCCCGAACACGCCCGTGCATTCGAGCAAAGCAAACTGTTGTGGCAGCAGTTGCAGCCCGCCGCCGAAGGTTTGCAAGCGCCGCGACATTTGGGGCGTCGGGCGTTTCTGGGCGGCGCCATCGCGGCGTCCGCAGCGTTCTTGCTGATTCGTGGCACCGTACCGGGCGGTTTTTCCGGGCTGGGCGCTGACTACATCACGGAAGTCGGCGAACAGCGGCGGGTCGATCTGGCGGACGGTGTGAGCCTGGAGCTCAATACCCAGACGCGGATCAACCGCCGTGACAGTGCCAATTTCGAACTGGTCAGCGGCGAAGTCGAGGTCCTGACCCGTGCTCAGGCGCCGCTCAAGGTTCAGGCCGGGGCAGGGTGGTTGAGTGCGAGCCAGGCACGGTTCAATCTTCGCAACACCGATCAGAGCGTATGCGTTACCTGTCTGGACGGCGCATTGCTGGTTGATGTGCAGGGGCGCAGCATTCGCCTGGAGTCAGGTCAGCAACTGACCTATGACGCGCAGCGAGTCGGCACGCCGCAAGCAGTGGACACCTCAGCGGTGATTGCCTGGCGCCAGCAAGTACTGGTGTTTAACGACGCTACGCTGTCGACGGTGATCGACGAGATCAACCGCTATCGTCCCGGGATGTTGCTGTTGCTCAACAGCGAGTTGGGCAAGCGCAAGGTTCAGGCACGTTTCAGCCTGGATCAACTGGCGGGCGTGGCGTTATTGATCCGCGATGCGTATGGGGCCAAATGCACTGAATTGCCGGGTGGGGTGGTGGTGCTCAGTTAGGGACCGGCTTGAGGTTATGGAGTGTTCCGGCTGGCGCTTTCGCGGGCAAGCCCGCTCCCACAGTGGATGTGTATTGTCTGCAAATATTGCGGCTAACCGATAACCCTGTGCGAGCCTGCTCGCGATGAACGATAACGCGGTCTGTGTGAATCACTCCAACGGCCCGATCACCTGCCGATATTGCTCAACCCCCTGAGGCGTCTGCCGCGTCAGGCTGATCTCGATCCCCAGTGGATTCTCCCGCCGGTTGCCGCTCAGTTTCCTCCAACCCTTGTCCACCTCCCACACCCGCAACGCGGCTTCGCTGACGTCATGGAGCACGGCAACTCCACCGGTGGGGGCCGGCAGTGGATACTGGCTGCGCGACGGTGCCTGCGCCCGATAGAGCGTGTCGCCCTTGAGCCACCAGCGCACGCGCTGCAATTCGCCATTCTGGTTGGGCGCGACGCGGATCACGTCCAGACGAAAGCCTTTGCCGTCGGTGCTGCGCACGGTCAGCGCAGGCGGGGCGCTGGGCGGTTCGTCGTCTGCCCCGGGCCTGACTGGCTCGGACAGCTCGATGCTGGCGCGCATCGCGACGTCGCGCTCCAGTTGGTTCAGCGCCCGCAGCAGGGCTTCGGTCTGTTCGGTGCTGGCCTGCAAATGAGCGTCGGCGCGGGTGACGCTGTCCAGGCCACGCCAGGCAATCAGGCTGACCACGGCCATCAGCATGATCGCGACCATCACTTCGATCAGGGTAAAACCTTGTTGGGCTTTCATTGGACGCTCACCTGGCCGGTGGCATTGCGTTGCACGCTGATGCTGTTGAGCCCGTCCGACAGCTTCAACTGCAAGGGCGGGTTGATCCACTCGGCGTTCAATACGACTTTTTGCCTGGGCTCCACGCGCACCTCCATCCCCGGCGTTTGCCAGGGGCGGGGGCGCAGTTGTGGGTCGTTGTTGAAGTGATCTAAGCCTTTGTCCTGGTCATTGCGCCGACTGAAACGAAAGCCCTTGGCATCGGCCAGCCAGGTGATCGGCCGCCCATCGGCGCGGGCTTCGGCCTGGGCCACCTGGAGCAACTGCGCGACACGCTCGGCGTCCTTGCGCAGCAGGTGCAACGGGTCCGGTTTGATGCTCAGGCTGATCGCCGCGCTGGCGATGCCGATGATCACCAGTACCACCATCAACTCGATCAAGGTAAAGCCCTGTTGTTTGAAGCCATTCATCGACTGCGCGCTCCTTTGCGTCGGTTTTTATCCTGCACGGCAAAGATGATGGGTGTGTGAAATAAAAACGTGAGAATTAAGCGGTAGGCTCAGGGCAGGGACTAAAAGGAGATTCAGCCCATGTCGTTCACCGATCGGTTTTCCCCGGCACAGTGCGTGCAGGCTGTTGCCTTGCTGGCGACCCTGGCCGGTGTCGTCACCTGGTCATCGCTGCTGCTCACCTCGGCCGAATCGCGAACCCCGGAGGCGGCGCCGCAATTGATTGCCGAGCGCTCCAACAATCCGGCCCTGCAATGGTTTTCCAACCAACCGGCACCGGTCGATATCAAAGTCGGCGGCGTACTGGCGGGCAGCCGTGGCGCCGTGGCCATCCTCAGCCTCAACGACGGCCCACCACGCAGCTTTCTAGTGGGCGAGCGCGTGAGCCAAGGGGTGAAAGTCGTGGCCATCGATGGCGACGCCGTGGTGATCGAACGCGGCACCGAACAAACCCGGCTGGTGCTCGACAAACTGCCGGATTCACCGGTACTGCCCGTGTTGACTCAACCCTGAAACCACAGGGATCGCGTTTATTTGGTGATCGGTCGACTGAGCAAGGTATCGAGTCGGGCCAGTGGCGGTGCTTCGCGGCTGCGGTCGAACACTTGCAGATCGACCCGCAACAAGCGGCCGTTCTGTGCATTGCCAATGGCTTGTTCGCAGCGCAACAGCAACCGCCCCTGATCGCATTCGATCGCTTTCGCCCCCAGCGGCAAACGGCCCTCCAGGCGCAACTCGGCCAGACGACTCTGGGCCGCCAGCAGCGCGATGGATTTGTCGCGCAACAGGCCATTGCTCTGGGTCATCAACCCGGCCACCCGCACCGCGGCAGACATCGCGACGGCGATGATCGCCAGCGCCACCAGCACTTCAATCAAGGTAAAACCGGCTTCTCGGGAAGGGCGTTGCATCAGGCGCTCGGGCAGTCTGGACAGCACTTGACGGTAGCGTCCGGGCTTGACGGCTTGACGACCAAAGCTCCCGAGGAATTTCAACATCACTGACATATCTTCTTGCAACACTGCGCGTCGAATCGAATCAAGCCAGGGAATGTCGAGATGGATATCGCGCGCTTCAAGTTGTTGAATCAGCAGCCCCGCCTGCCTCGGGGGCAGCAAGGTTTCACCTTGATCGAGATCATGGTGGTGGTAGTGATTCTCGGGATTCTGGCGGCGATGGTGGTGCCCAAGGTGCTGGACCGTCCGGACCAGGCCCGGGCCACGGCCGCCAAACAGGACATTGGCGGCTTGATGCAAGCCTTGAAGCTGTATCGCTTGGACCACGGCACCTATCCGAACATGACCCAGGGCTTGAAAGTGCTGGTCGAGCGCCCGGCGGATGCCAAGAACAGCAACTGGCGTTCGTATCTGGAACGCCTGCCGAATGACCCGTGGGGCCGTCCCTACAACTATTTGAATCCTGGCGCGAATGGCGAAGTCGATATCTTCTCCCTCGGTGCCGACGGCCAGCCGGACGGCGAGGGCGTGAATGCCGATATCGGCTCCTGGCAGTTGTAAGCGCGGTCATGAAAGCCTATTCGCTGGCAGTGGCGAAGCAACGCGGCATGGCGATCATCAGTGCCTTGCTGATCGCGGCGGTGGTGGCGGTGATTGCTGGCGGCATGCTCACCCGGCAAACAGTGTTTACCCGAAGCCTTGAGGCTGAGCAGTTGCGAGTGCAGGGCGCCTGGGTGCTGCACAGCGGCATCGAAATCAGCCGACATCTGCTGTGGGATGCGCGCCGGCGTGACCCCTTGACCCGTCTCGATCAGCCGTGGGCACAGCCGTTGGTGATGGCGCCTGATGACGGTCGTGATTTGCCCTTCGAAGGTCGGCTGGAAGACGAGCAGGGCAAGTTCAACCTGCGCAACCTGGTCGCCAATGAACGAATCGACGAGGAACAACGGGTGAACTTCCAGCGCCTGTGCCAGTTGATCGGGGTCAACGCAACCCTGAGCCAACGCATCAGTCAGCGGGTGATCGCCTCCTATCCGCGTCTGTTGAACCCTGAGTTGGCGGACAAAGCACCGCCCAAGAGCGGCTTTGACAGCGGCCGCGATACCTCGCCCAATGCCGTGCGCAAACCTCAATTGCCCACGCGCCCGATGCTGCGCAGCCTCGACGATTTGCGCAGTATTGAAGGCATGAATGACGCGCTGCTGGCGAAGATCACGCCTTACCTGACCATTCTCCCGGCCAATACCTGGCTCAACGGCAACACCGCCAGCGCACCGGTGCTGGCCGCTTATGTGCCGGGGCTGTCGATCGAACGCGCCCAGGCCTTGATCAACGAGCGTGACGGCGGCCAGTGGTTCATCAACCGAGGGGATTTCGTCAACCGCCTGCGCATGCCGAATCTGGAGTTGGCAACCGTCAAAGTCGGGATCACCAGCGACTGGTTCCGCCTGCGTGGCAAGGCTCGTAGCGATCAGCGTCGAGTCAGCCTCGATGCCTTGCTGCACCGCAGCGAAGACCGCTTGCCCGAGGTGATCTGGTCACGGGTGGGCGTATGAGTCAGTTGCGCATCGCCTTGCCGCCACTGGCTGATCTGACCCTCGACAGCCCGCTGCAATTCGCCTGGCTGGACCGTCAGGGGCAGGTGATCCGCGAGGGCCAAAGTACCTTGCTGCAATTGGGCCAGAGCGGAAAAACCCCGGCGATTGCATTTTTTCTGCACCCCCAGGACAGCCTGTTGGCGAGTATCGATTTGCCGATCTTGCCGGCCGGCAAAACCACGGCGGCGGTGCAGTGCGCGGCGCAGGCACTGATCCTCGGGGCCTGCGAGCAGATGCACATCGCCCACAGCCCACGGGACGAGCAGGGGCGCGTGCACATCGCATGGTTGTCTCGGGAATGGCTGAGCCAGTTCGGCCAGCTACTGCGGATGGCGCGATTGGCCCTGCGCGGTTTGTACTCGGGTGCGTATTGCTTGCCTGTCGCGGATGGCCCGGTGGCCTGCGTTCGGGACGGGCATCTGTTGGTGCGTCACAGTCTTCAGCACGCGGTGGTACACCCGGCGGTGGACGAGGCGTTGAGTGATCTGTTGCTGGAGCACGGCGCCAGCGTGCAATGGATCGGCGAAGCGCTGCCAGAGACGACGATCACGCCGTTACCCGCCGAACAACGCTGGACCGGGACCTTGCCCGGCTGGGGCTTGCACGGGGGGATTCAACAACGCAGCGCCGGTCAATCAGGCTGGGGCCGGGCGGCAGCCTTTTGTGCGATGGCCGTGGCGGTCTGGACCTTGGGGCTGAATCTGTACGCGGCCCGTGAAGCGACACAGGGCCAGAGACTCAAGACGCACATGAACCAACGGGTGAAGCAGGCCTTCCCTGAGCTGCCGGTGATCCTCAATCCGTTGCAACAGGCGCGTCAGCAATTGGCCGCGCGCCAGAGCGGCGCCGCGACCGACCCGACCCAACGTTTCGCCAGCCTGGTGCTGCAGGCCGGCAGCGGCATGCCATTCATGGCCGGCAGCGTGCAACAACTGGTGTTTGAACAGGGCGAGTTGCAGCTGAGCCTGCTGAGCGATGCGCGCAAAACCGGCAGCGACAAGCAATGGCAAACCGCGTTGACCCAGGCCGGCGTTGCGATCAACGCCACCGACGATGGCTGGGCCTTGCGCCCGGCCGCCGAGGCTGCGGCCAGCGATGTAGACAACGCCAGCGGAGCCGACGATGAGTAACTATTCCCTAGGGATTTACCGTGCGCGCTGGCAGCACTTCAACGCCCGTGCCCAAGTGATCTGGCAAGGCCTGGCCCTGCGCGAGAAACGCATGGTCGCGGGCACGGCGCTGGTGCTGGCAGGTTTGTTGACCTGGCTGTTGCTGATTCAACCGCCGCTGAAAAAGATCGATTACTGGCAGGCCGAAACGCCGAAGCTGCGCTCCCAGGCCGAAGCACTGGAAGTCTTGCTGCGTGAGGTGGCGCGGCCGCCCACCGCGCAGGGCCTCGAGCAATCCCTGCGCCAGAGCCTCGAAGCCAGTGGCCTGGCCGGGCATTACCAATTGCAGGCGCCGGACACCGCAACCCCCCAAGCATGGCGCTTGACGTTCGACGAGGCCCCGGCAGACGCCGTGGTCGGCTGGCTGCTGGGCAATCCCCGGCAATTTTCCCTTGAGGTGGTCGAGGTTCGTTTGCAGCGCGCAGGCGATCCTCTGCCCAATGACACGGCAGGCACTCTGTCCGGAACCGTTCGCATGGATCAGGCGCTTGGCGCTAAGGAAGCTTCATGAAGTGGTCAGGTTCTCTGTATGCGCGTCAGTGCCGCATGGCCGCGCCGTTTTTATTGCTGGCACTGAGCGCGTGCAGCAACACCGCCACGACGCAACAGCCGCCGTTGCTGGTGGACAGCGAATTGGGACGCCCGTTGGCCGACACCAACCGTACCGGCGATGCGTTGGCGGACCGGCAAAAAAACCAGTCACAGTTGAAGCAGCCGCCGGGAGTGCAACACAAAATCAGCAGCCCCAACCAGCGCAATGCGCTGCCCGCCGGTAGCGCGCCAGCGAGCAATCCATTGGGCAATCAACTGGTGACGCTGAACTTTGTCGACGTCGATATCCCGGCGGTGGTGCGTGCATTGTCGCGGTCCACCGGTCGCCAGTTTCTGGTCGATCCACGGGTCAAAGGCAACCTGACGCTGGTCTCCGAAGGGCAAGTGCCGGCGCATCAGGCCTACGACATGCTGCTCGCGACGCTGCGCATGCAGGGTTTCAGCGTGGTCGATGTCGGCGGGGTTTCCCAAGTGGTGCCGGAGGCCGACGCCAAGTTGCTCGGCGGGCCGATTTACAGCGCCGACAAACCCGCCGGCAATGGCATGCTGACCCGCACCTTCCGCCTGCAATACGAAAACGCGGTGAACCTGATTCCGGTGCTGCGCCCGATCGTGTCGCCGAACAACCCGATCAACGCCTACCCCGGCAACAACACCATCGTCGTCACCGATTACGCCGAGAACCTGTCGCGGGTGGCGCAGATCATTCAGGGCATCGACAGCCCAAGCGCCATCGACACTGATGTGGTGCAGGTGCAGAACGGTATCGCTGCGGACATCGCCGGCATGGTCTCGGACTTGCTGGAGGCGCCGGGCAACGACCCGACGCAGAAGATTTCGGTGATTGGCGATCCGCGCTCCAACTCGATCATCATCCGTGCCGGCAGCCCTGAGCGCACCGAGCTGGCACGCAACCTGATCTACAAACTCGACAACGCCCAGAGCAACCCGAGCAACCTGCACGTGGTGTACCTGCGCAACGCCCAAGCCGCCAAACTGGCCCAGGCCCTGCGCGGTTTGCTGACCGGGGAAAGCGACAGCGGCAGCAGCGACGGCGCGCGTTCAGTGCTCAGCGCGATGGGCAGCAGCACCAGCGGTGGCCAGAACGGGCAGAGCGGCAGCCAGAGCAGCAGTGGCACGCAAACCTCGACGTCGGCCGGCAGCAGCACGGGCGGCAACGGTTACGGGCAGGGCACCAGCGGCTCAAGTGGCCAGACAGGCAGCGGTCAGCAGAGTGAACAGAACGTGGCTTTCAGTGCGGGCGGCGTGACCATCCAGGCCGACGGCACCACCAACACCTTGCTGATTTCCGCGCCGGAACCGGTGTACCGCAACCTGCGTGAAGTGATCGACATGCTCGATCAGCGCCGGGCGCAAGTGGTGATCGAAAGCCTGATCGTCGAAGTCGGCGAAGACGATGCCAGTGAATTCGGCGTGCAATGGCAGACCGGTAATCTGGGCGGCAATGGCGTGATCGGTGGCGCCAACCTCGGTGGCTCGGGGATCAACACCAACGGCAAGACCAGCATTGACGTGTTGCCCCAAGGCCTCAACCTCGGCTACGTCAATGGCACGGTGGACATTCCCGGCATTGGCAAGATCCTCGACCTGAAAGTGCTCGCCCGCGCCTTGAAGAGCAAGGGCGGTACCAACGTGCTGTCGACGCCGAACCTGCTGACCCTCGACAACGAAGCGGCGAGTATTTTTGTCGGCCAGACCATTCCTTTTGTCAGTGGCAGTTACGTCACCGGCGGTGGCGGCACCAGCAACAACCCGTTCCAGACCGTGACCCGTGAAGAAGTCGGTTTGAAGCTCAACGTGCGGCCACAGATTTCCGAGGGCGGCACGGTCAAGCTCGACATCTATCAGGAAGTCAGCAGCATCGACGAACGTGCGTCCAACAGCGCTTCCGCCGCCGGGATCGTCACGAACAAACGCGCGATCGACACCAGCATCCTGCTCGATGACGGGCAGATCATGGTGCTCGGTGGCTTGTTGCAGGATGGCTACAGCCAAAGCAACGACGCGGTGCCGTGGTTGTCGACCCTTCCCGGGATCGGCGCGCTGTTTCGCAATGAGCGCCGGGCGATCACCAAGACCAACCTGATGGTGTTCCTGCGCCCCTACATCATTCGCGACAGCGGCGCCGGGCGCGCGATTACCCTCAACCGCTACGACTTCATGCGCCGCGCCCAGGGCGGTATGCAACCGGAACGCAACTGGGCCATGCCGGACATGCAGGCACCGCAATTGCCGACGGCGGCGCAGGGTGTGCCGGTGTCGAATGCGCAGCCGCGAGCGACCATCCGCGCGGTGCCAATCCCATGAACACCTACGCAATGAATGGACTGCTTTTTGTGGCGAGGGAGCTTGCTCCCGCTGGGGGGCGAAGCACCCCCAAAACCTGCAACCACAAACCTTCTGGTCCACCGCATGCAGTGGTATTGCGGCTGCTGCGCAGCCGAGCGGGAGCAAGCTCCCTCGCCACAGTGAACTTAACAGGGCGGATTGAAGGATGAGCGTTTTGCCCTACGCCTGGGCCAAGGCCCAACGGATCCTGCTGCGCACCGGCGAGGAGGGCGCGGTGTTGACGGTGTGCCCGTCGACGCCGGGCTGGTCGATCAGTGAAGTGCGGCGTCAGTTCGGCCCGGCGCGGCTGGAGCGGGTGCGCGACGAAGAACTCGACGGCTTGCTCGCCAGTGCCTATGCCGACACCGGCAGTGCGGCGGCGGTGGTCGGCGCGGCGGAAAACGAAGTCGATCTCGACCGGCTGATGCAGGACATCCCGGAAATCACCGATCTGCTGGATACCCAGGACGGCGCGCCAGTAATCCGCATGATCAACGCCTTGCTCACGCAAGCAGCGCGGGACGAGGCCAGCGACATTCACATCGAACCCTATGAAAGTCATTCGGTGGTGCGCTATCGGGTCGACGGCACGCTGCGGGATGTGGTGTCGCCGCGTAAGGCGCTGCATGGCGCATTGGTGTCGCGGATCAAGATCATGGCGCAGCTCGACATCGCCGAAAAACGCCTGCCCCAGGACGGCCGCATCGCCCTGCGCGTGGCCGGACGGCCGATCGACATTCGCGTCTCCACGGTGCCCACCGGCCATGGCGAACGGGTGGTGATGCGCCTGCTGGACAAACAGGCCGGGCGCCTGCAACTGGAAACCCTGGGCATGGACCCGCAGGTGCTGGCCAAACTCGACAACCTGATCCGTCAACCCCACGGCATCGTGCTGGTCACCGGCCCCACCGGCAGCGGCAAAACCACCAGTCTCTACGCCGCGCTGGCACGGCTGGATGCCAGCACCAGCAACATCCTCACCGTTGAAGACCCGGTGGAGTACGACTTGCCGGGCATCAGCCAGATTCAGGTCAACGCCAAAATCGACATGACCTTCGCCCTGGCGCTGCGGGCGATTTTGCGGCAAGACCCGGACATCATCATGATCGGCGAAATCCGCGATCTCGAAACCGCACAAATCGCCGTGCAGGCCTCGCTCACCGGGCACCTGGTGCTGGCGACGCTGCACACCAACGACGCGGTGTCGGCGGTCAACCGGCTGATCGACATGGGCGTCGAACCGTTTCTGCTGGCGTCATCGATGCTCGGAGTGCTAGCGCAACGGCTGGTGCGACGGCTGTGTCAGCACTGCAAACAGCAAGACCCGGCCGCCCCCGGAACCTGGCGCCCCATTGGTTGTGTCGCGTGCAACCACACTGGCTACAGCGGTCGTACCGGCATTCACGAGCTGTTCTGCATCGACGATGACATTCGCACGCTGATCCATCAGGGCGCCGGCGAGCAGGCCTTGAGAGCCGCCGCCCGCGAGGCCGGGATGTTCAGCATGCGTGAAGACGGCGAGCGCTGGGTTCGCAGCGGTGCCACCGCGCCGGAAGAAATCCTTCGCGTGACACGGGACGCCTGATGAACCGCTACCGTTTTGAAGCCGCCGACGCCAACGGCAAGATCGAGGCCGGCCATCTGGAAGCCGACAGCCAGAGCGCGGCGTTTGGCGTATTGCGCAGCCGTGGCCTGACGGCGTTGTTGGTGCAAGTCGAGAGCAACACGCCGGCGGGCGGTGGTAGCGGATTATTCAGCGCCAAGCTCTCGGACAACGACCTGGCCTGGGCCACCCGGCAACTCGCGAGCCTGCTGGGGGCGAGCCTGCCGCTGGAAGCCGCGTTGAGCGCCACCGTAGAGCAAGCCGAAAAAAAACACATTGCCCAGACCCTCAGCGCGGTGCGCGCCGATGTGCGTGGCGGCATGCGCCTGGCCGAAGCGTTGGCGGCGCGACCACGGGATTTTCCGGAGATCTACCGGGCGTTGATCGCGGCGGGCGAGGAGTCCGGTGACCTGGCCCAGGTCATGGAGCGGCTGGCCGATTACATCGAAGAGCGCAACAACCTGCGGGGCAAGATTCTCACCGCGTTTATCTACCCCGGTGTGGTGGGGCTGGTGTCGATCGCCATCGTGATTTTCCTGCTCAGTTACGTGGTGCCGCAGGTGGTCAGCGCGTTTTCCCAGGCGCGCCAGGACCTGCCGGGGCTGACCCTGGCGATGCTCAATGCCAGTGACTTCATTCGCGGTTGGGGCTGGTTGTGTTTCAGTGTGATGGCAGGAAGTTTCTGGGGGTGGCGCCTGTATTTGCGCAACCCGGCGGCGCGTTTGAGCTGGCACAGCCGGATCCTGGGTTTGCCGTTGATCGGCCGGTTCGTGCTGGGGCTCAACACCGCGCGTTTTGCCTCGACCCTGGCGATTCTCGGCGGCGCCGGGGTGCCGTTGTTGCGTGCCCTGGAAGCGGCGCGCCAGACCTTGTCCAACGACCGCTTGAGCCTGAGTGTCAGCGACGCCACGGCCAAGGTTCGCGAGGGCGTTAACCTGGCCGCCGCGTTGCGGGTCGAGAAGGTTTTCCCGCCGGTGCTGATCCACCTGATCGCCAGCGGCGAGAAAACCGGCTCTCTGCCACCGATGCTCGAACGCGCCGCGCAAACCCTGTCCCGCGACATCGAACGCCGGGCCATGGGCATGACCGCGTTGCTGGAACCGCTGATGATCGTGGTCATGGGTGGGGTGGTGCTGGTGATCGTCATGGCGGTGTTGTTGCCGATCATCGAGATCAATCAGTTGGTGCAGTGAAGCAAGATCAAAAGATCCCTGCGATCTTTTGTTTTTAAACGTGGATGTTTAAAAGACATCTCCAGACACTCTCTCAGGCTACACATCCTTGCGCCGCTGCCTACGACTGCGCCAGAATCCGCCGGCTTGTGCGCCTTGGTCCTGGGCTCTATCGTTTCCCCGTCGCTGAAAAACAGTGATGGGGTTTGGTAGCCCCGGGTGACGTAAGGTGCATAAGCATCATGATTCGCAGCGTTTGTTCGACTCTGCTTTATGGTGGTCATGCACAGGGCGCTTTCGAGCGCGCCGGTCTCCTTACGTCCCGGTCTACCAACCTGAGCATGGCCGCCACCCTTCGTTTGGTAGCGAGAGTGATGGCTTCCTTTTAAAGACGTAAGAGGTCTGCACCTATGTTCAAACCAACGCCAAATCCACCAGAAACGGACGACGTTTCCTCCTACGAATCCCTCGATTCCAAAAAACTCAACGAAGCCGCCGACCGCGCTCTCGATTACCATCTCAAGCCGCCCATCCCCAAAGACACCAAGCGCAAACCCAGCACCATTTACCACGTCGGTGCGAAGGTCGATAACGAAAGCCTGCTGGTCAACGCCTGCGAGTCCCTGGCATCAGCGAGCATGATGCTCAGTGAGTTCGCCGGGTTGATGGACATGCCACATCGCAACATGATGTTGGGGATTCAATCGGTGGTCATGCTCGGGGAGTTGGCGGTGAATCGGGTGCTGGATAACCTCGATCCGCAGAACTGAGCGATCCATTGTGGCGAGGGAGCTTGCTCCCGCTCGGCTGCGCAGCAGTCGTAAAACCTGAGTTTGCGGTGTGTCTGAAAAAACGTGATCGCCGGGATTGGGTCGCTTCGCAACCCAGCGGGAGCAAGCTCCCTCGCCACGAAAGCATCTGTGCATGAGCAAAATGATAAACGGCTCTAAACAGTCTTTGTGAAAACGCACTGATGGTGGTTTCTGTAAACGCCCCCGACATGTTCGGGGCGTTTACTTTTGTACGGACAGCAAATGGGTCATGGCACAACACGACCTGTAGCAGCTGCCGAGCCCGCGAAGCTGCGTTCGGCGGCTGCTACAGGGTTCACAAGATTTTTTCCACCCACACAAAATTATTTTTCAAGCCTTGCACCATCACCCGAGCCCCAATCCCATCATCCTCGGGTTCGTCGTTCTGTCATCTGCAACGACCCATCAAGCCCTCCAGCCGACCTTCGACCAAACCAATGAAAGTCCCGCGCCAAACATCGCGCAAAGCCCCCGCAAACACCCGAGAATCCGCCGAAAAATCAACGCCCGGCTCCCGAGGTTTTTTCCTTTATCTGTCACTGGAAACTGCGAACTTCTGACCCATGGCCTCACCCCATACGCCGTTCGACCCACGCGGTTCCGGGCACAGGACTTGAGCGCCATGGCGTCATGCACGAGCAACTCACCCAACGTACGAACACGACGAAAGGAGACTCTTCATGTTTAAGCGCAACGTTCTCGCGGTATCCCTGACCCTCGCTGCCCTGTGCTCGGCACAGGCTGCAATGGCTGACATCAACGGTGGTGGCGCGACCCTGCCACAACCGCTGTACCAGACCACTGGCGTACTGACCACTGGCTTCGCCGCCTACATCGGTGTCGGCAGCGGCAACGGCAAGGCTGCCTTCCTGAACAACGACTACACCAAGTTCGTGGCCGGCACCACCGGCAAGAACGTGCATTGGGCCGGTAGCGATTCCAAACTCAGCACCACCGAGTTGAACAACTATGTATCGGCTCACGGCGCTGCCTGGGGTCCATTGATCCAGGTGCCTTCGGTGGCCACTTCGGTTGCCATTCCGTTCAACAAAACCGGCACTGCGAACGTTGATCTCAGCGTCAACCAACTGTGCGGCGTGTTCTCGGGTCGTCTGACTGACTGGAGCCAGATCACCGGTTCGGGCCGTACTGGTGCGATCAACGTGGTTTACCGTGGTGAAAGCAGCGGTACTACCGAGTTGTTCACCCGTTTCCTGAACGCCAAATGCGCCGAGACCGGCACCTTCGCCATCACCACCAACTTCGCTTCCAGCTACAGCGGTGGCTTGCCGGCCAATGCTGTGTCCGCGGTTGGCAGCCAGGCTGTGATGACGGCCTTGAACGCTGCTCAAGGTCGCATCACCTACATGAGCCCGGACTACGCGGCCACTACTCTGGCTGGCCTGAGCGACGCCACCAAAGTCGCCAAGGTTGCCGGTGTTTCGCCAGCGCCTGCCAACGTGTCGGCCGCTATCGCTGCCGTCCCAGTGCCTGTCGCTCCCAACCTGGCCAACCCTAACGCCTGGGTCCCAGTGTTCGCCGCTACCACCAGCCCGACCGATCCAAGTGTCGTGGCTTACCCTTCTACCGGCTACCCAATCCTGGGCTTCACCAACCTGGTGTTCAGCCAGTGCTACGCTGACGCGACCCAGACCACACAGGTTCGCGCTTTCTTCAATCGTCACTACGGTGCTTTGGCTGCAACCAACAACGACGCCGCCATCACCAACAACCGCTTCGTGCCACTGCCTGGCGCCTGGAAAACCGCTGTTCGCGATTCGTTCGTCACCGCTTCCAGCGGCCTGAGCATCGGCAACACCAGCGTCTGCAACGCCATCGGTCGTCCGTTGTAACCCTGGCTTCAACGACCCGCAATACCCGGTCAGCAACGGCGCAAGCCGTTGCTGATTTTTTTGCGTATGACCTGGGCAAAACAGCCAGATGAATATTGCGTGACAGAAGTTCAGTCGCGTCTTCGCGAAACCGCCTATCCCCTATAAGCAACGCTGGCCGCTTGATGGCACGGCGTTGCAGACCTTCTGCAAATCGAAAGGATGAGTAGTGATGCTGCGCTGCAAACCTCTGGCAAAACCGAATGCCCCGCGTTGTGATGGCGAGCTGTCGATACTGCGGCTCAAGCCGCTGGCCCAGGCCATTGCGTTGTTGATGGTGACCGGCAGTGCTCATGCGGCGACTGCATTCAGTTCCAGTTGGTTTGCCGCCAAGGGCGCGGCGCAGTCTGCCGGTGCAGCGCGGCCAGGGGCGGCAGTGCCGGGCATGCCGCCGTTGGCGCAGCAGCAAAAGGCCAATCAGCAGTTGCAGCGTTCGCTGACCAACCTCAACAACACCGTGGCCGCGATTGCCGCGCAGCAAGCCGCGCAAGCGGCAGGGCGGCAGGCTGCGTTCGGTCGGGTACAGACTGTGCCGGATGGTTTGGGCGAGGGCGGTTTGCAAGTCGACAACAGCCTGACCCAAGGCTGGGCCAACGCCCAGGCGCCGGAGCAAAGCCAGGCCGACGGCAAGACCACGGTGAAGATCCAGCAGACCGCCGACAAGGCGATTCTCAACTGGGAAACCTTCAACGTCGGGCGCAACACCACCGTGGATTTCAAGCAGCAATCGAACTGGGCGGTGCTTAACCGGGTCAACGACCCGAGTGCGCGCCCGAGTCAGATCCAGGGTCAGATCAAGGGCGACGGCACGGTGATGCTGATCAACCGCAACGGCATCGTGTTCAGCGGCACCAGCCAGGTCAACGTGCGTAACCTGGTGGCCGCTGCCGCGACGATCACTGATGCTCAATTCAATCAGGGCGGCCTGTATGTCGATGCCACCGGCAGTCAGCCGACCTTCGCCGATGCCGTCGGTAAAGTGCTGGTGGAGCGCGGTGCCTTGATCGAAACCCACAAGGCGGCATCGTCCACCGATGCGGGCGGTTATACCTTGCTGCTCGGTACCGAGGTTGAGAACGCCGGTTCCATTGTCACTGCCAAAGGGCAGACTACGTTGGCCGCCGGCGACAGCTTTTACATTCGTCGCGGTGTCGGCACCAGCGGCAACCAACGCTCTACCACCCGTGGCAACGAAGTGGCCACGGCGCTCAAAACTGGCAGCAGCGCCGGTACGGTGATCAACAACGGCCTGATTCAGGCGTCCACCGGCGACATCACCCTGACCGGGCATCAAGTGCAGCAAAACGCCGTGGCCGTGGCCAGCACGTCGGTCGATATTCGCGGCACGGTGCACCTGCTCAACTCGGCCACCGACAACACCGGCAGCGTGACGCTCGGCCAGGGCAGCACCACGGCGATCCTGCTCGACGCCGCCAGCGGTTCGGCCCTGGACAGCCAGCGCAATGCGGCGCTGGCGGGACTCGACGGTTTATCGAACACACTGAATATCGGGCGCTTCAACAACCTCAGCGCTGTTGCCGACCGCACCGACCAGTCGCGGGTCGAGATCGTCAGTGGCGGTAGTGTCGATTTCCAGAACGGCTCGATCACCATGGCCACCGGCGGCCAGGTCGCGGTCAGTGCCGGCCGTCGCAGCCTGGTGCGCGAGGGCGCGGTAATCGATGTGTCCGGCGCCATCGGCGTCAAAGTGGCGATGGAATCCAACAGCATCAAGATCAACGTCCAGGGCAACGAGCAGCGCGACGCCTCGGTCAACCGCGATAGCGGCAAACTGAGCAACAGTGATGTATGGGTCGATTTACGTGAGCTGGTGCAAGTAGCCGCCGGCACCAACGGCTACGCCACTGATCGCTGGTACACCGCCGGTGGCTTGCTGGAAGTGGGTGGTTACCTTGGCACGCAAAATCACAGCGTCGGCGAATGGATGGCCCAGGGCGGCACGTTGACCTTCACCGGCAATGACGTGGTGACGCAGCAGAACGCGCAACTCAACCTGTCGGGTGGCACGCTGGATGTGCAGAGCGGGTACGTCCAGCAATCCTGGCTCAAGGGGCCGAATGGCCGTTTGTATGAGTTGTCGCGCGCACCGGGGGACATTCTCTATTCCGGGCTCTACAACGGTTACGAAGATCACAGCGAGCGCTGGGGCCAGACCGACTATTACTACAGCCCGCTGATCGCGCCCAAGCAACGTTACGAGCAGGGTTACACCGTGGGCCGCGACGCCGGCAAACTGGTGATCGCCACCACCAGCGCGGTGCTCGAGGGGCAGATCGTCGGTGAAGTGTTCAAGGGCGAGCGCCAGACGCAAGCCCCGATTTCCGGTCTCGACGGATACCGGCAATCGCAAACCGCCGTGGCTCGACGGGCGCAATTGTTGGTCGGCAACTACACACCCATTTACGACTCCACCACGGGTTCGCTCAACAGCGGTCTGAATCCGACCCTGAATCAGGTGCTCATTGGCGATGTC
Source organism: Pseudomonas sp. GM102 (assembly GCF_000282555.1). Classification (NCBI taxonomy): domain Bacteria; kingdom Pseudomonadati; phylum Pseudomonadota; class Gammaproteobacteria; order Pseudomonadales; family Pseudomonadaceae; genus Pseudomonas; species Pseudomonas sp. GM102. The sequence continues at coordinate 54,534 of NZ_AKJB01000061.1, forward strand.
GAGCAGAAGATCGCCGCCGGCCTTGACCTGACCTCTGTAGTTGCCAGTGATCGGCAGGGCACACTGCGACTGGACAGCGATCAGCTCAATGGTTTCCAGCTCGGCGTAGTGAAAGTCGCGGCCCGGCAACAGGTTCAGGTCGATGCACCCCTTTCCGTGGCTGACGGCGGCGAAATCACCCTGTATGCCCCGCACGTCAGCACCAACGCTGACCTCACCGCTCGCAGTGGCAGCATTCGTCTGGGCAACGTGCTCAAACAGGTCAATGTCGACAGTAACTTCGTGGTGGGCGATGTGATCCTGGCACCCACCAGTGATTTCAAGGCCCAGGTAACGGTGGCCGAGGGCGTGAGGCTGAACACCGCCGGTCTGTGGAGCAACCTGCTGCTTGATGCCAGCGACAGCACGCGATTGCCGTACCTCAATGGCGGCACGGTGTCGTTGCGCAGCAGCGGCGATATCGACTTGCAGGCGGGCAGCCTGATCGATGTGTCCTCTGGCGGCGCGGTCATGGCCGACAGCAAGACCCGCGGCGGCAAGGGCGGTGATCTGACCCTGGCGGCGGGTGACAGCAGTCAGTCAGGATCGGCTTCGTTGACCCTGGGGGCCGGGTTGCGCGGTGAAGGCGTAACGGGTGGCGGCACCTTGAAAATCCAGTCCCATAAGGTGCAGATCGGCGAGGTGGACGCTACCGTTGCGAGCGACACGCTGCAGTTGGCCGCGGACTTTTTCAATAAAGGCTTTTCAGCCTACGACATCACCGGCAATGAAGGTTTGATCGTCGCGGATGGCGCTCAGGTGGACGTGATCGCGCCGGCTTATCGCTTTGGCGAAGATGCCGCGCGCACGGCAACCGGCGCGGAACCGGCGACGGCGCTGGAGCATTGGCTGCCGACCCTGTATCAGGAAAATCCGCTCAAAGGCGTACTGACCCAGCGTAAAGGCGCCAGCCTGAGCTTGAATGCCGGCACCGCACAATCCACGCCTGCCGACATGGCCACTACCGCGTTGACCCTCGGCCAAGGCTCAGTGATCAGCGTTGACCCTGGCCAGTCAATCAACCTGCGCAGCATCGGCCAACTGACCGCCAACGGCACGCTGAATGCCTGGGGCGGGCAGGTCTCGCTGGGCGGGCTGAATGTCACCGGGCAGGCGGCCGACGCGGTAAACGCCATCGGTCATGGCCGCTCCATCTGGCTTGGTGAACAGGCATTGATCGATGTCGCGGCCCGCGCGGCGACGGCGGTTGATGCCCGTGGCCAGGGCTATGGACAGGTGCGCAACGGCGGCCAGATTGTGATTGGAGGCCAGATCGACAGTAAAACAGGGATAGCCACGGCGTCCGACCTGTTTGTGGTATTGCGCGAAGGCTCGCGCCTGGAAGCCTCGGGCGCCCGGGCGCTGCTGGACATTCCCGGCCAGGGCAAAACCTGGGTGGCCAGTCATGGCGGCAGTATTGCTCTGGGCTCCAATAATGGCTTGTACCTGGACGGCAGCTTTAACGCCAAAGCGGGCGGCGCGGGGGCGGCGGGTGGCAATTTATCGGTCGCGCTTGAGACCCCTTATTACCTGAAAGCCACCGTCACTGATCGGGTGCTGCAGGTTCGTGAGCTGATCCTCAGCCAGACGCATGTGCCCGGCACGGTGCAAGGTTCGCCTGAGGACGCCGCTGGTTCGCTGGTCTACGGTCGCGGCCAACTGGGTGTCGATCAGATCCAGGCCGGCGGTTTCGACAATGTGGCGCTGCTCAGTAATGGCTTGTTGAGCGTGGCCGGCGATGTGGCGCTGACCACCGGCCAGAGCCTGAACCTGTATTCCCGGGGCATTGGCCTGGCCAAAGACGCGGCGGCCAATAGCCGGGTTGAGCTGAACGCGCCCCATGTGCTGTTGGCTGGGATACTTGCCCCGGTTGACCCAAACAAGACTGTTTACGTCCGACCACTGCTCGACGCCACTGTGTCCACGGCGAACAACCAGGCGCTGTTCGCGGTCAATGCCGATCTGCTGGATGTTCAAGGCAGCATCAGTTTTAGCAGCAAAGGTACGTTCGGGCGTGCCGACGAGTCTGCCGTCACCGTCGAGCGCGAGGGCTTCGACCAGATCGAGCTGAACAGCCGCGGCGACTTGCGCTTTCTCGCTGGCATTGAGGGGCTGGGAATGCCGACCGGTATTACCACGCAATTGATCACCCCCGGCGATATGACCTTGCGCGCTGCTCAGTTGTATCCGGCCACCGGGGTCGGCGCGCGGGTGCTGGCCGGTTATGGCTGGAACGCGGGGGCGGGGACGTCAGTGACGCTCTATGACCCGACGCGAACCTTGGTCATCGGTCGCACAGGCAGCGTGACACCCGATGTACCGTATTCGGTTTTCGGTCGATTGCAATTGGGTGCAGGGACAATCGAACAAGGTGGCGTCGTGCGCGCGCCGTTGGGGTTGATTGAAGTCGGAACGGTGGTCAATACGTCCGGCGCAACGACGAAAGTCGAGCTGCTCCCCGGCAGCCTCACTTCCGTCAGTGGCAAGGGATTGACATTACCCTATGGCGGCACCGTTGATGGTCAGGCCTACAGCTATGGGGGCAAAAATGTGGCACTGGTCGGCCAAGGATCCGTGCTCAACGAGAACGGTGATCTGACGGTCGGGGTGATTTTGGGCGGGCAGTCGATCACGGCTCAGGAAGGGGCCGTTCTGGACCTGTCCGGTGGCGGTGATTTGTTGGGGGCCGGGTTTATCTCTGGCCGTGGCGGTTCGACCGACGCCCGTTACAACCCGTTGGTGCAAATCGGCGCCAATGGTGGCTTTACCTTGCCGGGCCTTGCCACCAACCCGGTGTATGCCATCGTGCCGGGCAATCAGAGTGCCTATGCACCAGTGGCCGCCGAAGGCGGTGCAGTCGACCCGGTGATCGGGCGACAAGTCACCATTGGTGCGGGAGTGCCAGGGCTGGCAGCGGGCACCTACACGTTGATGCCTTCCACCTATGCCTTGTTGCCGGGGGCATTCCGGGTCGAGATCAATGGCCTGGCGGGATTGGGCAGCGTGGCTGGCGCGCAACGGATGCGTAATGGTTCGTGGACCACAGCCGGTACACTCTCTGTGGCCAATACCGGACTGCGTGACAGCATCGCCAGTCAGTTGATCCTGACATCGGGCGATGTGTTGCGCCGTTACTCGCAATACAACGAAACCAGTTATGCCCAGTTCGCGGTGGCCAATGCTGCGCGGTTGGGCGTTCCGCGAGCGATGCTGCCAGTGGATGCGAAAACGCTCAAGCTGGCGCTGCTCAAGGGTGCCAAAGAAGAGGCGTTTTCATTCAACGGCACCGGCAAATTCGACGCCGCACCGGGTGGGTATGGCGGCACTGTCGTGGCATTGTCGGCCATCCCCAATGTTGATCTGGAAATCGTCGGCGCGGACCAACCGGCTACCCCGGCCTTCTCTGGCATCACGCTGGATGCCGACAGCCTGAATGCCTTGCAGGCGACGCGGTTGATGGTCGGGCGACTGCCTTACGTGGTGTATGGCCAAGGCGGCAACTACATCAACTTCACCGGCATCGGTGCCAGTTCGAACATTACCCTGCGCCAGGGTGCGACCCTCTCTGCCCCGGAAGTCTTCCTGGTGACCGGTAACGGTAATCTGGTGGTAGAGCAGGGGGCGATGATCAATACCATTGGCCGAGGCGCGGCGTCGTTTGATGCCCGGGACGGCTTCATTTATCAGGCGACCAACCTGCTCGCGGCATCCAATGGCTTGCTCAACGTGCAATTAGCGCCCAATACCCTCAGTGGATCGATCAGCGTGGGCGGTTGCGACAGCCTCTGCGCCGGGCAGACACGGCTTTATTCCGAAGGCAGCCTCGTCGCGGCGACGGGCACGACCCTGGAACTGGGCGATCAGGTGCGCTACGGCACCCGCCACCTGACTCTGGCCGTGGGCAACATCAACGTCGGCAGCAGCCAGGCATTGACCGATGCCGCGACGCGCAACGTATTGCCCGCCGGTTTGAGTTTGAGCCAGCCTGTGCTTGAACGCTTATTGCGGGGCGACACCGAGTATGGCGCTCCGGCACTGGAGACGCTGGAACTGTCTGCCCGCGAAGCGCTGAATTTCTACGGCAGCGCCAGCCTCGACACCTACGATGCCCAGACCGGTCGCTCGCGGCTGAGCAACCTGATGCTCACCACCCCGGCCATGTATGGCGCCGGCGGCGCAAATGATGTGGCGACGATTCGCACCTCTAACCTGATCTGGAACGGCGCCAAGGGCGTACCCGGCACAGTGATTGCCGGCGGTGCCGGCACCGGCAGCGGGCGCCTGGAGATTCAGGCCGAGCGCATCGAGTTCGGTTATGGCGATTTCGCCCAGCCCAATTCTGTCGATAGCCTTGATCGTCTGGCGCTGGGCTTTGCCAACGTCAACCTGAGCGCCAGCGAGCGCATCACCGCCAATCACAAAGGCAGTCTCGCGGTTTATCAGACCCAAGGCGCCTTCGACGCGCAAAAGGGTTTCAGTTACAGCGGCGGCAACCTGAACATTGTCACGCCGTTGATGACCGGTGAAGCCGGTTCGCTCAATCGCACCACTGCCGGCGGCGCCATTGACGTCAGCGGCACGGCCAACCCGGCAGCCAGCGCTGTCGGCCTCGGGGCTGAATTGTCATTGAGCGCCAGCCGCATCAATCTGGCGAGTGCGGTGGTGTTGCCCAGCGGCAAGCTGACCCTCAACGCTACCAACGACTTGACGCTGACGGATGGCGCGCTGATTGACGTGGCCGGACGTGCCATTGTCTTCAATGACTTGACCAAATACAGCAGCGGCGGTGAGGTCATTTTGCAGAGCCGCAACGGCAACATTCTTCAGAACGCCGGCTCGCGGATCGATCTGTCGGCGCGCAATAACCGCGCGGGCCAACTCAGTGCCGTGGCACTGGGCTCGGCGGCTGGAATAGTCGACCTGCAAGGCAGCATTTTGGGGAGCAGCAGTGGTGAATACGACGCCGGTGGCACCTACATGCCATATTTGGCCGGTGAGGTCGAAATCCAGGCTCGGCGCCTGGGTGGCAGTGGCAATTTGAGTGAGCAGTTCGCGGCGCTCAACCAGCGTTTGAATCAGGGCGAAGTGTTTGGCTCGCGCAGTTTCCAGCTCAAGCAGGGCGATCTGGTCATGGGCAATGACCTTAAGGCGTCGAACATCACCGTGTCGCTGGATAACGGCAGCCTGTGGGTCAATGGCATGGTGGACGCCAGTGGCGAGCGGGTCGGCAACATTAGCCTGTCGGCGAAAAACGCCTTGACCCTGGGCAGTGGCGCCTTGCTTGATGCCCATGGCCGCCGTCTGCGAGTAGACAGTTACGGCAAGATCATCGACTCGCCGAACCGCGCCATGATCGACCTGACCTCCCGCGAGGGCGTATTGACCCTGGCCAGCGGAGCGCGCATCGATCTGCGTCACGGCACCGATGTGGTGGTCGGCAGTCTGCCGGGGCAGAACGACGGTCGCGCCCGGGGCACCCTCGAACTCAATGCCCGGCGCATGGGCCTCAGTGCTGCCGATCCGGTCTATGGGGACATCGCCATTGATGCCAGCGGCCATCTGGATATCCAGGGTTCGCGCTCCATCGCGCTGAACGCGATCTGGCAATACGACGATGCGCAGCTGGGCACTGATCCGGCGGCCAGTGGCCGACCGTATCAAGTGATCGATCAGGGTTATCTGGACGGCAAGCACCTGCAAAGCACCCTGTTCATCAACGCCGCGCTGGCCAACAACGACTTGATGCAGCGCAAATTGGCGGGGCTGAATAACGCCCGTTATGCCGACGCCTTCCATCTGCGACCGGGCGTCGAGATTGTCAGTGCTACCGCCGACGGCGATCTGGTGGTGCAGGGCGATCTGGACCTGTCGGGTTACCGCTACGCCAGCGTCAATCCGCACACGCAATTGACCTCCGTTTACGGCTCCGGCGAGTCCGGCAGCCTGACCCTGCGCGCCGGTGGTGACCTGAGCATCTACGGCAGCATCAACGACGGTTTTGCACCGCCGCCCGCGACACAGGATGACAAAGGTTGGGTCCTGCTGCCCGGCATCGATTTCACCGGTGGCGATATCGTCGTGCCGGGCGCGGGCGTCACCCTGGCCGACGACACCGCGTTCCCGGCCGGGACAACCCTGAACTATGACGCGCCGATCAAAGGCGTGACGTTGGCGGCCGGTACTCGTTTGCCGGTGGCCGTGATTCTTGATCAGCCGTTGGAATTGCCGGCCGGTACCGTGCTGGCTGCCGCCATACGCGATGGTTCTGGCAATGTCCTGTTTGCCGCAGGCACATTACTCAATCAGAACCTGACCCTGGCCGCCGGCTCGCAACTCGACGCCGGGAGTCTGTTGACCAGCGCTGCGTCCTTGCGAACCTTTACCTGGCCCAAGGGCGTGCCGCTGCCGAATGTCGAGGGCGCTGGCAATGCGCAGGCCAATACGCTGAAACTCAATGGCAGCCTGGTTCTGGCCCGAGGCTCGCTGATCCCGTCAGGGACCTACGTGAAATTGCCAACCGGCGTGGACTCGGTGCAGTTGCGCCCAGAGGTGGCGGGTCGTCAGGGTGGTATTTGGGCGATTGCGCCGATGCTGGCCGACGGCTCGCAATCCTGGTCGTTGCGACTGGTCTCGGGGGCTGACACCACGGCGGCGGATAGCCGGGTGGTGCAGGCCAATCCGGCCCATGGCGATTTGCGGCTTGCCGACAGTCATTACGGGATGTTTGGTCAGGCGTTGCCGCCCAAGGCGGGGTTTGTGTGGACTGCCCAAGCCGCAATGGAACTGGCGGATGCGGGCATTATCGTCAAGGCCGGGGACCCGGTGGATCCCGCGCTTGTGGGTGACGTCGCGGCATTCTGCACCGATACGCCGACTTATTGTGCTCCGGCGACTGCCTTCGTATGGACCGCGCAGGCCGCAATGGAGCTTGCGGATGCTGGCATTATTGTCAACGCGGGAGACCCGGTGGATCCTGGCCTCGTCGGTGATGTCGCCGTCTTTTGTGCCGATACGCCGACTTATTGCATGGCGTCCGGCAAAGTCGACTATGAACTCAAGCCCGGCAGCAGCCGATTCAGCGTAATCCGTACCGGCACCGGCGATCTCGAACTGTTGAGCGGCGGCAACCTGCGCATGGACTCATTGTTCGGCGTCTACACCGCCGGCACCTCGGCCAGCCCTACCTTTCCAGGCGACCCGTACAACCAGCCCAAGGCCCTTGGCGCCAATGGCACGGTGCTCAACGATGAGAACGGCAGTTACGAAAAACTGGTCAATGGCGGTGCCGACAGCGTTTATCGCGCCTGGTACCCGGATGGCGGTGGCAACCTGACGCTCAAGGTCGGTGGCGACCTGACTGGCAACGCGACAACAGCCGTCACCTCAAACTTCGGCCGACCTAACCCGACCGATTGGGGTCATGACTCGATCAACGTTGGCAACTGGCTCTGGCGTCAGGGCAATGGCGGGGTGGCGACCGGTGGCGCGGCACAACCGACTGCCTGGTGGATCAACTTCGGCAGTTACACCGCCGCGATGACCGCCGGCGTTGCGGATCAGATGGTCGGCTTCACCGGTTTCGGCACGCTGGGCGGTGGCGATCTGAATGTGCAGGTGGGGGGCGATGCCGGAATATTGAATAGCCTGGCCGGCAGCACATTCAATTCCAATATCAACCCGCGTAGCCAAGGATTGGTATTAGCGGTGGGCGGCACCGGCCGGGTGACCGCCGAAGGCAGCGTGCAGCTGACCGGCGGTGGCGATCTTGACCTGCGCGTCAGCGGCGCAGTGAATCCGGCCAGCACCATCGTCGACGGGCATCTCAATGGTGCCGTGATCGACCTGCGCGGCCATGCTCAACTCGACAGCGCGTCGATGGGCAGCCTCAACCTGCATTACGGCAGTGTGTTGAACGATCAGTCTCCTGGTGAAACCCGTGCCTATGACGTCTTCCGTGCGACCCGTGGTCTCGCGGCGGGCGGACTGACATTGATGCCCGGTGATGCCACGTTTGCGCTGTCGACGCCGGGAGATCTGGTGGTGCAGGATGTCGCGGATCCGGGGCGTGCGCCGTTGATGAGCGGTTCGGCGTTTACCTCTGGCGCCGGCGTTCAGGGGCTGGGGCTCAGTTGGTTCACGTTGTGGACAGAGCGCACCGCCATCGATCTGTTCGCGGCGGGCGGTAATCTCACGCCTTACACCCAAGGTGTGGAGACGGACCTGGCGGTGGTTTACCCGTCCATTCTGCGAGCGGTTGCGGCCGGCGGCAGTCTTTACTATGGCGAAGCCAGCAAGCTGGGGACCGGTGGTGGTGTGAGCAATCACCGCCCTGCGTTAGTACTCGCACCGTCGGCGAGCGGGGAATTGCAGTTTTTGGCCGGTGATTCCATCTACGGCGGTGATCTGACCGTCACTCAATCGAGTGCCTCCGGCAGTGCGATGGCGACACCTCAACGACCTGCATTTTTGGCAACTGTCTCTACAGGAACAGTCGGCAGCAATCTGTCCGAAACCGGCAATCGTTACGGGGCGGGCTCTAACATCTTCCCACTGTTCGCCTTTGGTGCAGACAGCGCGGCCGGTGAAGGGGACGCTAATGCCAACCCGGCGCGTTTTTACGCCGTGAACGGCGATTTGCTGGCGGTCAGCAGCGGTAGGGCGATTACCTTCACCACAACCACTGATTCTCGCTTTGGACAAACCTGGTACGAGGGCGGCGGGCCGGTCTGGATGATGGCCGGGCGAGACATCGTCAGCAGCGGTACCGGGCTCGGTGGTGGTGTGGGCGGTGATACAACCTTGGCGTATACCCATGCAGGCAACCTGTTCATCCACAACAACCCGAATGACATCTCCATCGCCTCCGCCGGCCGCGACATCCTCTACAGTAACTTCAACGTCGCCGGTCCCGGCACACTGGAACTCAGCGCCGGGCGCAATCTGCTGATGGAAGACAAGGTCAGCGTCACCAGCATCGGTGCCGTGGTACCGGGGGATTCCAGAGCCGGGGCGAGCATTGTGATGCAAGCCGGGGTTGGTGCCGGTGGACCTGACTACGATCGCTTCATCACTCCTTATCTGTCGTCCGCGAATCTGGCTGAGACCGGTCTTGGGCTGGCCAGTCAGGACGGCAAAGTCGCCAAGACTTACGAAACCGAACTGGTCAGTTGGTTGGCCGCGCGTTATGGCTTCATGGGCACCCCGCAGCAGGCGCGCAGCTTCTATGCCGCCTTGCCGGCCGAACAGCGCCGGGTGTTCGCCCGTGAGGTGTACTTCGCCGAACTCAAGGCCGGTGGCCGCGAGTACAACGAAGAGGGCGGCCTGCGTCAGGGCAGCTACGTGCGCGGTCGCGAGGCAATTGCGGCGTTGTTCCCCGAGAAGGACGTGGCCGGGAATCCGATCACCTACAAGGGCGATATCACGATGTATGGAGGTGCCGGTGTGCACACCGATTTTGGGGGTGGCATACAGATGCTGACGCCGGGCGGTGGCCAGATCTTCGGCATCGAAGGCACTGCACCGCCGTCCACCGCTGGTGTGATCACTCAAGGCGAGGGCGACATTCAGCTGTACGCCAAAGGCAGCATCTTGCTGGGCCAAAGTCGGATCATGACCACGTTCGGTGGCTCGATCATGGGCTGGTCCGCTGAAGGCGACATCAACGCCGGTCGCGGTTCGAAAACCACCGTGGTCTACACACCGCCCAAGCGTCTGTATGACACCTGGGGCAACGTGACCCTGTCGCCATCGGTGCCGAGCACCGGGGCGGGGATCGCGACGTTGAACCCGATTCCCGAGGTAGCGCCGGGTGACATCGACCTGATCGCGCCACTGGGCACCATCGATGCCGGCGAGGCGGGGATTCGGGTGTCGGGCAACGTCAACATCGCCGCGTTGACGGTGGTGAACGCGGCGAACATCCAGACCCAGGGCAAATCGACCGGGGTGCCGATGACTGCTTCGGTGAACACCGGGGCGATCACCTCGGCCAGCTCCGCGGCGTCGTCGGCCACCCAAGCGGCGGAGGACGTGGCGCGTCAGCAGCAGGCAGCATCACGGCAGAATCAGGCGTCGGTATTTACCGTGCAGGTGTTGAGTTTCGGCTCCGAACAACTGGCACCGACCCGCGATGGCGCGAGCCGGGCGCCTGAGGCGGGGTATAACCCGAACAGTCCGGTGCAGGTGTTGGGGGCCGGGGCTCTGGATGAGTCGGCGCGGCAGCGGTTGACCGAGGAGGAGCGGGGCAGCCTTACCTTGTAGGACTCTCGTTGTAATTTTGGGCGACCTTTGGGTCGCCTTTTTTTACTCCAGGCATAGCCGGATTCCCCGTTGACTACACGACCGCCATCGCGGGCAAGCCCGCTCCCACATTTGATCTGCGGCGTTCGCAAAAAAAGTGAATACACAGAAGACCCCCTGTGGGAGCGAGCCTGCTCGCGATGGGGCCGGCCCATTCAACAGGGACGCGACTGACAGACCGCTTTCGCGAGCAGGCTCGCTCCCACATTTGATCTGCGGCGTGCGCAAAAAAAGTGAATACACAGAAGATCCCCTGTGGGAGCGAGCCTGCTCGCGATGGGGCCGGCACAGCCACCACAAGGCACGATGTCAGACCGCTAAACAAGTACTGTTTAAACGACACTTCCAGATACTCACTCAGGCTACACATCCTTGCGCCGCTGCCTACGACTACGCCAGAATCCGCCGGCTTGTGCGCCTTGGGTCCGGGCTCTATCGTTTGCCTGTCGCTGAAAAACAGCGAACGGGTTTGGTAGCCCGGGTTAATCAAGGCGCACAACGCCGACGTTTCAAGCAGTTGACGCTTTTTTTCGTCTGCTGTTTTGCTATGGCGGTTGTGCGCAGGGCGCCCTCGGACGCGCTGGGTTCCCTTGATGCCCGGTCTACCAACCTGCGTACAGCCGCCACCCTAATGTTTGGTAGCAATAGGTCTGCGGCTCCATTTATCAAGGAGTTTCATCTATGTTCAAACCGACGCCCAACCCACCGGAAACCGATCCAACATCCCCCTACGACTCCCTCGACTCGAAAAAACTCAACGAAGCCGCCGACCGCGCCCTCGATTACTACCTCAAACCGGACATCCCCAAAGACACCAGGCGCAAGCCCAGCACCATTTACCATGTCGGCGCCGAGGTCGATAACGAAACCCTGTTGGTCAACGCCTGCGAATCCCTGGCGTCAGCGAGCATGATGCTCAGCGAGTTCGCCGGATTGATGGACATGCCACATCGCAACATGATGTTGGGGATTCAATCCGTGGTCATGCTCGGGGAGCTGGCAGTGAACCGGGTGCTGGATAACCTCGACCCGCGAGGCTAACGAAGACCTGTGGCGAGGGGGCTTGCTGTGGCGAGGGGGCTTGCCCCCGTTCGGCTGCGAAGCAGTCGTAAAACCGGTATATGCGGAGTACCTGAAAACATGCGGTTGCAGGTTTTGGGTTCGCTTCGCAACCCAACGGGGGCAAGCCCCCTCGCCACAACAGCGTGTTCGGCTCCATTTCTTCGAACCACTCAAGTGCAACTCCCGCCAACAATACTCCACCCTCAAAATCGCGCACGAAAACCAAATCTGGAGCGGCGAAATCCGTTGATAACTGGCGGGTTTGTTTTTGAACAAAAAACTCGTATTGCTTTTCTGTCAACTGTCAACTTTGACAGTTGCCGGTCAAAGTGCGCAGGTGTATCAATGGAGGCGATAACGTCATTCTTGAAAGTGCTGGTGCTGGTTTCCTGAGGTGGTGTTATTAACGCCTTCTACATGTTTTGGTGGAAGGGGAATTAATCATTTTTTGGTGAATTGAAGATGAATATGGAAGCTAAGAGTAATAAAAATACCACCGGCTCTTTTGAGGTTTACGTAGATAAAAGTGGGCCGCTAAAGCAAGACTTTAAATCGTTTGACGTGAAAGAGGGAGGTGTTGAGTTTTTTGTTCAAGAGGGACGCGGCGGGCCTATTGTGCCTAGAAGGCAGCTGGGGTTTGGTTTGTTGGGAAAAAATCTCACTGGGAGATATGAAGTTAAAGACCTCGAAAAAGTTGAGTATGCTGAATGGTCGGACATGTCTGACTATCGGTATAAGGCTAAATCGGGCTGGATCGAGATCGAGTTGACGGAGTCGCCGTCACGTATCTTTGGAAGGTTTGATATGGTAGTGATTCAATATGAAGGCTCACCGCCAGGGGGAAGGCCTGAAGAGTTAAGTGTGTCGGGGACTTTTGATTTAGCTAATGGTTAGTGTTTGTTTTGGGGTATAAATGTAAAAGCTCCACGTGGCGTGGGTGTTGTATGAGTTGTTTGGAGTTTGTAAGTAGTGCTTTGTTGTTGTATCGGGCACTTGTTGAGCTGCCTGATACAACACTTGTGTGAAAAAATCTTTATCACAATACATTGGTATGTCCCCCAGCCCCACCACTCAATCCCACCTTCCAACATGAAGCTTTCATGACAAAAGTTCGGTAGCACAACGCCATTCCGGTCATGCCTATGTAACGCGCTTGAGGGGGCCGCGAGGCCACTTTTCCAGCCGAGGGCGGGAAGCCGGGAGTGAGGCAATGGGGACTATGGAACGCTACTCGAAAGTGGGCATGCAAGAACTCGATCAGCGCCTGTCGAAGATCGTCGAAGCCGCGCGCAAGAAGCCGGTTTCGGTCTATCGCTACGGCGCGCCGTGGGTCTGGATCGTGTCCCAGGATGACTGGCAGGGCGCCTTGAAAGAAGTGTCCAGCTACATCCCCCCGGGCCATTCACTGGTGTTGCTGCGTCCACAAATCGATGACCTGCTCGAAGAGCACCGCGACATCCTGCATGGCCTCAACGCCGAGCCCGGCATGCTCATCGCCCCGCAAACGGTCATGCACATCCTGCTGCTGCAGTTGCTCTATTCGGTGCCCAGCGAGCAGCAACTCTACGAACAGCTCAATTACAACCTGCTGTTCCGCTGGTTCGTCGGCCTGGACCTGAACCAGAAGGTCTGGAGCTTCAACGTATTGAGCCGCGACATCGCCACGCTGCTGAACAACCCGCGGGCGGTGCAGTTGATCCAGAAAATCATTGGCGAAGTGTTCTGCGGTGCCTTGCTGCAAATGCCCGAGTTCTCCTTGAACTTCGCGCTGTTGCACACCTGGCTGGGCAAACACGCCGCGACGTCGACAACAAGCAATTGAGTGGGCCGAACGCTGGGCAAACAGCGACGGTCATTTCGAATTCAGGGGGTGGTGTGGAGCATCTTTTCAAGTCACGGCTGGTGCTGTGGGGCTGGCTGCTGGTGGCGGCCGGTGGGCAGCCGGTATTCGCCGAAGATACCGAAACCGCTGCACCGACAAAGTTGGTCGATGTGAACGAATACTTCGTGCGCGGTAACACCGTGCTCGACGCCCGGGCGATCGAAGAAGCGGTGTACCCGTTTCTCGGTCCGCAAAAGACCCTGAACGATATCGAAGGCGCCCGCGAAGCCTTGCAGAAGGTTTATCAGGCCCGAGGGTATCAGTCGGTATTCGTCGAGTTGCCGGAGCAGAAGGTCGAAGACGGCATCGTTTATCTGCAGGTCAGCGAAACCAAGGTCGGTCGGGTGCGAGTGGTCGGTGCCAAACACTATTCGCCGGTGGATATTCGCGAAGACGTGCCGGCCCTGAAGGAAGGCGAAGTGCCGGACTTCAGCAAGGTCCAGGGCGAACTGGCGCAACTCAACAAGACCCCGGGCCGGCAGGTGATGCCGCTGGTGCGTGAAGGGCAGCGCCCCGGCACCATGGACGTGGACTTGCAGGTCGAGGATCAGAATCCGTGGCAGGCCAGCGTCGGGCTGAACAACGATTACAGCGCCGACACCGAGAAACTGCGCGCCGTCACTAGCCTGGGTTACAACAACCTGTGGCAACTGGGTCACAGCATTTCGCTGACCTATTTCACCGCGCCCCAGGACACCGACAACGCCAAGGTCTGGTCCGGTTCCTACACCGCGCCGTTGAGCGAGCGCTGGAGCCTGCAACTGTCCGGTTATCAATCCGACAGCAACGTCGCGACCATCGGTGGCAGCAACGTGTTGGGCAAGGGGCATTCCTATGGGATTTCGGCGATTTACACGCTGCCGTCCAGCGGCAACTGGTCCAACTCGTTCTCGGCCGGCATCGACTTCAAGGACTTCGACGAGCGCCTGACCCTGGCCGGTGAAAGCGACAAAGTGCCGCTGCAGTACGCTCCGTTCACCTTCGCCTATAACGGCTTTCGCTACACCGAAAACTCCCAATTGGGCCTTGGCCTGAGCCTGGTGGCTGGCACTCGCAGCCTGTTCGGTTATGGCAGCTCCGACGAAGACTTCGACTACAAACGCTACCGCGCCAGCCCCAGTTTTGCCGTGCTCAAGGGCGACACCAGCTACACCTTCACCTTCGGCAACGACTGGCAGACCGCGACCAAAGCCGCGTTCCAACTGGCGTCCGGGCCGTTGGTTTCCAACGAGCAATTCTCCGCCGGTGGCGCGACCTCGGTGCGCGGTTATCTGGCCGCCGAGCGCACCGGTGACGACGGTTACCTGTTGTCCCAGGAGCTGCGTACGCCGTCCCTCGCCAAGTACCTGGGCACTTACGTCCAGGAATGGCGCTTCTACGCCTTCGCCGAAGGCGCCCAGTTGTACCTGCGTGACGAGCTCCCCGATCAGGATGCCGATTACGCCCTGGCCAGTGTCGGCCTGGGCACCCGCGCGAGCTTGAGCAAATGGCTGTCCGGCAGCGTGGATTGGGGCTACCCGCTGCTCGAAGGGCCGAACACCTCGAAACAGGAATCGCGCCTGCACTTCAACCTGCAAGCGACGTTCTGAACCTACGGAGTAATTTTTCATGCAGCGCTTATTCATCGCTTTCCTGATCTGCCTGGGCTTCGTGCTCCCGGCCACCGCCCAGGCCTGGTGGCAGGATGACTGGCATTACCGCAAGCAGATTTCGGTGGACACCACGCCCCAGGGCGCGGCGATCAACCAGACACTGGGTCGCACCGCGCTGCTGGTGCGCCTGCACACCGGCAACTTCACCTTCGATGGGGTTAAGGAGGACGGTTCGGACCTGCGCTTCGTCGCCGCCGATGACAAGACCGTGTTCAACCACCAGATCGAAAGCTTTGATCCGCTGATGGGCATGGCGCTGATCTGGGTCGATGTGCCCGTTATTACGGGCGGCCAGCGGCAGGACATCTGGATGTATTACGGCAACCAGAAAGCCCCGGCCACCGGCAACGGTCAGTTGACCTTCGACCCGAATTTCACCGCGCTCTATCACTTCGACGGCGCCAACGGTACACCGCCCAAGGACACCACGGCCTACGGCAACACCGCGCAAAGCGCTACCGGCGCGAGCATCGACGGCGTGATGGGGCGGGCCTTGCAGTTCAGTGGCCAGCCATTGCTGCTGCCGGCCAGCCCATCACTGCAACACAACGCCGGCAGTGCGTTTACCTTCAGCGCCTGGTTGCGTCTGGATCAAGCCAACGGTGAACAGTTGGTGCTGGCAAGACGGGAAGGGACGAACAGTCTGTTGCTGGGCCTGAGCCAGGGCATGCCGTTCGTGGAGATCGATGGCCAACGCGCCGTGT
This sequence comes from Pseudomonas sp. GM102, assembly GCF_000282555.1. Taxonomy (NCBI): domain Bacteria; kingdom Pseudomonadati; phylum Pseudomonadota; class Gammaproteobacteria; order Pseudomonadales; family Pseudomonadaceae; genus Pseudomonas; species Pseudomonas sp. GM102. The sequence goes on from NZ_AKJB01000061.1 coordinate 70,172, forward strand.
CCAGCCAACCGTTGAACCCCGGTCAATGGCAGCACCTGGCGCTGACCGCCGAAGGCAGCAAGGTCTCGCTGTACGTCAACGGCCGTGAAACCGCGAGTCTTGCGGTCGCGATGCCGGCATTCAATTCAGTCATGGCCATCGGTGCCGATCTGCCGAGCGAAACCGCAGGCACTTATCAGCCCTTCAGCGGTGCCATCGATGAGCTGCGTTTGTCCAAGGTCGTCCGGCCTGCCGCGCAGTTGCTGGCAGACGCCAACTCCCAGGGCGCCGAGTCGAAATTGCTGGCTTACGGCGTCGATGAAGAACAGTCGGGTTACGGCTTCGGCAGCCTCGGTTTCCTGCTCAACGCCGTGCCAATGGACGCCTGGGTGATCATCGCGGTGCTGGTGCTGATGATGTTCCAGTCGTGGGTCATCATGATCCGCAAGAACCGCATGGTCAGCCGCCTCAGCGCCGCCAACGAAGCATTCCGCGAGCAGTTCGCCAAGGTCGGTACTCGCCTGGAGATGTTCGCCGACGATCAGGACCTCGCCCAACGTTTGCAGCACTCGTCCTTGTGGCGTTTGTATCAGGTAGCGGTCAAGGAAATCCGCACCCGCCGCGAGCAGGGCGCCGACACCTCGTCGGTCTCGGCCGCGACCATCGAAGCGATTCGCTGCTCCATGGATGGCGTGCGCACCCGCGAGAATCAGGCGCTCAGTTCAAAACTCTCGACCCTGTCCAACGCCATCGCCGGCGGCCCGTACATCGGCCTGCTCGGCACGGTGTTGGGGATCATGGTGGTGTTCCTCGGCACGGCCATGGCCGGCGACGTCAACATCAACGCCATCGCCCCGGGCATGGCCGCCGCCTTGCTGGCCACCGCCATGGGCCTGTTCGTCGCGATCCCGGCGCTGTTTGGCTACAACCGGCTGATCACCCGCAACAAGGAAGTCAGCGCCGACATGCGGGTATTCGTCGATGAGTTCATCACCCGTCTGGCGGAGATGCACGGCGAAAGCCAGTCCAGTGAAGCGGCCCATCGCCGCGGCAATCACACCCACGCATCCGTACCGGCCTGAGGAGCACTGACATGGCTAGCGTCAATACCTCCCACGACGATGACGATGATGCCGCGGTGGACAGCATCAACATCACGCCCCTGGTGGACGTGCTGATGGTGGTGCTGGTGATGTTCATCCTCACCGCCACCGCCCAGGTTTCGGGCATCCAGATCAATCTGCCCAAGGCCAGCGCCTCGGTGTCGCTGTCCGAAGCCAAGACCAAGGCGATCTCGGTCAATGACGGCGGCCAGGTGTTCCTCGATGCCTACCCGGTGACTTTGGCGGAGCTCGAAGACCGCTTGCGCATCGAGAAGGCGCAGAACCCTGACTTCCCGGTGATCGTGCGCGGCGACGCCACGGTGCAGTACCAAAAAGTCATCGAGGTGCTGGACCTGTTGCGCCGGCTGGAACTGTCCCAGGTCGGTCTCGTCACCGGCAAACCGACCCAGGGCTGACCATGACCGCACAACTCCCCATCCGCCCGTCGCCCGTCAAGCCGTCGCCCCTGCGCTTTGTGAAGTGGGGCGCCGGGTTACTGATCTCCGGCGTGGCCGCGTGGTTTCTCTGGCAGTGGGCCAACGACATGAGTGGCGTGCGCCGCGAAGCCCCGAAGGTGCCGACGATTATTCCGTTGCCGCCACCGCCACCTCCGCCGCCGGAAAAACCGCCGGAGCCGCAAACCCCCGAGGAAGAAAAAATCGTCGAGCCTGAACCGACGCCGGAACCTGCGGAGGTCAAGCCTGAAGAAGAGGCGCCGCCATCGCCCGCCGATGACCTGGCCAACCCGATGCAAATGGACGGCGACGCCCAGTCCGGCAGCGATGCCTTCAACGTCGGCGCCGGCAAGGGCGGCGGCATGGCCGGTGCCGGAGGCGGACGCCTGGGCAATGGCACGTACAGCCAGTTTTTGGCGTTCACCTTCCAGTGCTTGCTGCGGGAAAACCCGGACCTGCGCAACCTGGCCTTTTCGCTGCAGACCGACGTCTGGCTGAGCAGCGTGGGCGAGATCACCCGGGTCGAGCTGGTGAAGTCCAGCGGCAACCCGGAGGTCGACGCCCAGGTGCTCGCCGCGTTGCGCGGTGCACCGCATTTAACCGAACGGCCACCGGCCTCCATGACCTTGCCTGTGCGCTTGTCCCTGCAAGGGCGGCGTCCGGGCTAACCGAACATTTTCAGGTTTTGCCAAAAGGAGTTGTGTGCAGATGATTTCCAACGTGAATCGATTGTCCCTGGCGGTCGGCATGGTCATTGCGACCCTGGTCGGGCACGCAGCGGCAGCCCCTGCGCCCTCGGAAAACGCCACGATCAATCTGATCCGCTTGCTGGTGCAGCAAGGTGTATTGAAGCAGGAACAGGCCGACGGCCTGATCGCGCAGGCGGAAAAAGAAGCGGTGCAGGCGCGTCAGGCCAGCACTGCGGTCGCTGCCGGCCCGGCCGCTGCACCGGGTGACGTGCGGGTGCAATATGTGCCGGCCGCGGTGCGCGATCAGATCCGCGACCAGGTCAAGGCCGAGGTCATGGCCACCGCCAAACAGGAAAACTGGGCTCAGCCCAATACCTTCCCGGACTGGGTCTCGCGCATCAGCTTCGACGGCGACATTCGTCTGCGAGATGAATCGCGCTACTACTCGGGCACCAACAGCAACGAAATCGTCGACTTCGCCAAGCTCAACAACAACGGCCCGTACGACGTGAACCCCAACAGCAGCACCAACCTGCCGCCGTTGCTCAACACCCGTGAAGACCGCGAAAACCTGTTCCGCCTGCGGGCGCGCCTGGGCATGAAAGCGCTGATTTCACCCGAATGGACCGCCGGCATTCGCATCGGCACCGGTTCGGACAACAACCCGGTATCCACCACCCAAACCCTCGGCGGTGGCTTTGGCAAAAAAGACATCTGGCTCGATCAGGGTTACCTGACCTGGAAGCCGTCCGATCAGTTGACCCTGACCGGCGGGCGAATCGCCAATCCGTTCTTCTCCACCGACATGCTCTATTCTACCGACCTGAACTTCGACGGCGTGGCGGCGATCTTCGACCACAAGCTCAACCGCGATTGGGGCCTGTTCGGCACCGTCGGCGCGTTCCCGGTGGAGTACACCAACGACACCAGCAGCAGCAACGGTTTCGACAAGGAAGAGAGCGACAACAAATGGCTGTACGGCGCGCAGATCGGCGCCAATTGGGCGATCAATTCCAGTAACCGCTTGAAAGGCGCGTTGGCCTATTACCGTTTCGACGACATCGAAGGCCAGCGCTCCAGCCCTTGCGAACCCTGGGCCGGCGCACCGGGCTGCGACACCGACGGCAGCCGCTCGGCGTTCATGCAGAAGGGCAACAGTGTGTTCCTGCTGCGCGACATCACGCCGAACCCGCTGAGCCCGGCCACCACGCCGCAACCGCAATTCGTCGGCCTGGCCTCGGAGTTCAACCTGCTGGACCTCAACGTCGTGTGGGACACCGACCTGCCGGAAGACTTCAAGCTGCGTAGCCAAGCCAATTACGTGCACAACCTCGGTTACGACGAAGGCGAGATGCGCAAACGCTCGGCCGGGCAGATCGTCAACAACCTCAACAGCGATGGCGAGGTGCAAAGCGGCGCCAATGCCTGGATGGTCCAGTTCACCCTCGGCAACTCGCTGGACTTGAAGAAGCAGGGCGACTGGAATTTCTTCGCCGGCTACAAGTACATCCAGCCGGACGCCTTGCCGGACGGTTTCAACGACTCGTCGTTCCATCTCGGCGGCACCAATGCCAAGGGCTATTTCCTCGGCGGCAACTACGGCCTGGCCAAGAACGTCTTCGCCACCGGTCGCTGGTTGAGTTCCGAAGCGGTGTACGGCGCGCCGTTCGATATCGACGTCTTGCAGCTTGAAATCAACACGCGCTTCTAAGGCGCAGGGAGAGCGTCATGAACACAAAAATCCTGCTGTTTGCCCTGGGGTTGCTGCTGACTCAAGGGGCGAGCGCCGAAGGCATGGAGGAACGCTTGCGCACCCAACTGCGCAGCACCACCCAGCAGTTGCAGGCTCTGCAAAGCCAGCAGGCTCAGGCCAGCGCCGCGCAAGTGGCGGCCGAGAGCCAGGCCAAGGCCGCGCAGGCGCAAATCAAGCAACTGACGGCGGAATTGGCCAAGGTCAAAGGCGTGGCCGAACAACTGGCCGGCCAGCATGACAGCCTGCAACACCAGGCCCAGGCGCAAGCAGCGGCCAGCAGCGAGCAAGTCAGCAAGTTCAAGAAGGCTTATGAAGAACTGTTGGTGATGGCCCGGGGCAAAGAAGCCGAACGCGCCCGGCTCGAGACGCAACTGGCTGAACGTGACACACAAATGCAGCAATGTTCAGTCAAGAATCAACAGATGTACGGCGTGGCCAAGGAGATCCTCGCGGCCTACGAAAAGATCGACGTCGCCGAGGTGATGAAGATCCGCCAACCGTTCGCAGGCGCAGCCAGGGTCAAGTTCGAAGAACTGGCCCAGGGTTTTGGCGACGAACTCTACAAGACGCAATTCGACGCGCCCCAGGCCGCGATCGCTCATTGAATGACAGGGAAGACTTTCACATGACTCAATTGATCAGCCACGTATCGCCACATTCCCTCACCGACGTGCTGCAAGCCGCCGGTTACCGGGTCAACCAGACCGAACAGAACGGCATCGTGCAGTTGCTCAGCGCTAGCCAGGGCATCGGCTACGCGGTGCGTTTCGGCAATCCGGCGGCCGAGCAGGGCAGCTACGTCGACTTCACCTTCAGCTGCGCCTTGCGGGTGCAGGGCGAGTTGCCGGCCGGGTTGGCGGAGCTGTGGAACGCATCGCGACGCTTTGCCCGGTTGTCGGTGCAGGGCGAGTTCCTGGTGATGGAGATGGACGTGGTGGTTGCCGCCGGGGTGAGCGGCGATCACCTGCGCGGCAACCTTGAACTGTGGGATCGCTTGCTTCAGGAGTTCATCGTTTATCTGCGCGAATACAGCCAGAACGCGGCGCAGTTGCAGGCCCAGACTGAAACCGCCGAGGCCCCTGCGCAAGAGGTGCCAGCCCTGTGAAAAAACGGACGGTAGTGGCCGGCGCTGGCGCGGTGGCCGTGTTGGTGATCGCCGTTGCGTTGGGACTGCGTCCGGGTAATGACCCGGTCGCGGCGCAGCAGCCGGCGCCATTGGTAGCGAGTGAGCCTGCGGTCGCGCGATTGGGCAATCAGCAGGTGTCACCCGACGAACTCAAAACGCTGCTCGCCACCTTGCCAGCGGAGTCGCGCGAACAACTGCGGGCCAATCGTGGGGCGCTGGAAAGCTGGATTCGCTCGCGCCTGGCCGAAAAAGCCGTGCTCGAACAGGCCGACGCCCAGGGCTGGCGTCAGCGCCCGGAGGTCGAACGGCAAACCCGCGCCGCCGCCGAGCAGATCGTCTTTCGCGACTACTTGCAGTCGGTCAGTCAGGTGCCGGCCGACTACCCCAGTGCCACCGAACTGCAGCAGGCGTATGAGGCCGGCAAGGCGGGTTGGGTAACGCCGCCGATGTATCGGGTCAGCCAGATTTTCCTGGGTGTGGCCGATCCACAGACACTCGAAAGCGTGCGCAAGCAAGCGCTCGAACTGAGCAAAAAAGCCCAGGCCGCACCGACGGAGTTTGCGGCGTTGGCGAGTCAGTATTCGCAGGACCGCGCCAGCGCCGAACGGGGTGGCGACACCGGGCTGCAGCCGTTGCAGCAATTGGTGCCGGAAGTTCGCGGCGCGGTGGCGCGACTCAAGGTCGGCGCGGTGTCGGAGCCGGTGCAGAGCGCGGCGGGTTTTCATGTAATCAAACTCACCGAGCAGCAACCGGCGCGCACCGCGACGTTGGAAGAACTGCGCGAACGCCTGACGCAGGCCTTGCGTGCCCAGCGTCAGGAGCAGATCGCCAAGGCTTATCTGGAAGGCATGCTCAATACGGCGACGTTGAGTATTGATGGGGCGGTGTTGAATCAGGTTCTGGAGGAGAAGCAATAAAGTGGAGCGTTTGGCCCATCCCCCCTGTGGGAGCGAGCCTGCTCGCGATGACGGTTTGACCTTCAACATTTACAGCGCCTGATTCACCGCCATCGCGAGCAGGCTCGCTCCCACAGGGGGATCACAGAACATTCATAGCTGCGCAATAAACCCAACAAAGATCGACAGGGAGTCATCGATGTCATTCATAGAACCCACAGGACGTCAGGGTGTTGTCGAATACCGATCGCCGCAGGGGCCATCCGAATCCTGGCTGGCACGGGCCGCCGGGATTGATACCGAGGTCACGCAATACTTTCTGGTCAGCGCCCGTTGCGGCTGCTTCATGCAGGCCGCGCGCAGCCTCAATGTGCGGGCGACCCTGCTGCGCAAGCACCTGGCGCAGCTGGAAGATCAGCTGCAACGTTCTCTATTCAAATTCCAGGGCAGCGCGCTGACCTTGAGTCGTGACGGGCAGCAGTTGCAGGCGCAGTTGATTGCGCTGGTGCACGAGCGCAAGTTGCCGGTGATCGAACAGCCGTTGATTCGCCTGGCCGTGGCCGAGTCGATCCTGCACGACATCCTCGGACGCGACTTGGTCTCGCTGCTGCGGCGCAACGCCAGTGTGCGCCTGGACATTATTTCCCTGGACAGCGAACTGGCCCTGCGAGCGATCAGTGCCGATGTGGTGGTGTGGCTGGCAGGCACCGATTCGCCGTTGCCAGGCCCCAGTTTTGCCATCAGCGAGCCCCAGCGTCTGGCGCGGCTGGACTATCTGCCGCACATCGCCAAACGCTATTCACGGGTCGCGGCGCGGCCGGACAGCCTGGGTGACTTGGCCGATTTCATGCTGGTGCAATGGCAGCACGATCGCCACGTCACCGCTTTTGGGCCGTGGAACAGTCTGGTGGAGCAGCGTCTGGCGGGCGTGGTGCAGTTGCATTCCTATGAGCTGATGCTGGAGATGATCCGCTGCAGCGCCTGCATCGGTTTATTGCCGCACTACATGAGCCAATTCGACCGGGGGCTGGTGGCGTTACCCGGGCTCTTCAAGCAACCGATGCAGCGCCAGGTGTGGATGGCGGTCAATGCCGAGTCCCGGAATGAGACCGAGGTGCAGGGGATCGTCGAACTGATCCACAACACCTTCAGCGAGCGACGGGAGTGGTTCGAAAGTTAGCGATGATTCCCTGTGGGAGCGGGCTTGCCCGCGAAGGGGCCATCACAGTCGACATCAATGTCGACTGTACAGGTCGCCTTTCACGAGCAAGCCCGTCCCCCATGCCCTCCGTGGAACGTGGGAACGATCAATTTCTTTGGCTATCCGCCTGGATATCGGCCGGTGTGGTGGTGAAGGCAGGCGGCGCGGCATGACTGTGCACGGTCTGAGCACCAACACCACAACTTGCGAAAAGCGCCATCAGGCTGAATCCTGCAATGCGAAGCAAACCTTTCATAGAAATTTCCTCATTTTCCGAAAGTGACATTCAGCCCGGCCAGTAACGTCGTTTCTCAAGTCGAACGTTCAAGTGGCGGTGCACACTCGATGGGTACGTTTTTTACTCTAGCAGGTGGTTGTCACGTCAACGGTCTAGCCATGCCGCTCTTTTATCGAGCTGACCCCTTGGCTTTTTTCAGCGGAAGAAAGTAGGCGGCCCATCCGATTGCCATCAACGCCAGGTTGGCGCCATCGCGCAACAGCAAGCTGCCCGCAGCACGCCGTACTTCTTTTGAGCTGACGCGGCCGCGGGCGATGTCGAGGCGGGCAAAACTGTGTATGTGACGAATGACATCGAACGTCATGAGCCCCGATGCTGCGAGGAAATAGAAAATCCGCTGCCAATAGGGTATGCCCAGCGACCGCGCCAGGTCCGTGGTGACGTGCTGGTGCGCCACTTCTTCAGCGCAATGCCATCGCCACAGGCGGGTCTGTGGTGACTCCTTGACCGAGAGCAAGCCGTTTCTGCGCAAGGCGGCAGCGGACATGACGGCCGTCACGTGCTCGAACGCGGCAGCCAATGCCAATTGCGCATTGAGCGACAATTTCGACTGAAGAGCCTCGAGATCTTTTTCGATCATGTGCTCGAACTTCTTGACTTCAAACCCCTGGGTTTCCAGTTGCTGGTTGTACAGCCTGTGCGCTCGCTGGTGGGCCCGTTCCTCTGCCACGAAGCGGCGCGAATGTTCGGCAAGCGCCGACGTTTGTTGTAATCGCAAAGCGGATGACTCCACCACCGAAATCACGAATTGCTCACCGGCAGGAAGCAGTACCGAACAGGCATCGAACAGATAGGTCTTGATCGATGTGTCGTTCCAGAATGGCTTGGAGTTAGTGGCCTCGGCAGTCTTTGCGCGCCGCGGTTCGATAGGTGCGTCTGTCATGGCTTACTTCCAGAGTCGGGGACCGAATCGCATCCAGGTCGCAAAGAAGGTGGGTAGGTCCGTTACGCCGCCGGGCTTGCTTTCGGCTAGAACCTCCGATTGAGCGTACGCATGGAACCAGCGGGTCGCCGGCGCGTGGTGGTGAATGCGGTGCAGCGAGCGATTCAGGATGAGCCAGGACAGAGGCCTTGGCAGGTATAAATCCGTCGTGATGTCAGCGGGTGCGCGGCGCGAGCCTTGAGCCGAGATCGGCACGCCATAGTGCTCGGCCTGCGTCAGCCAGAAATCCATCCAGGCAAACAGGCAATACGGGACCAGATAGGCGCACACGACTTGTCGAGGCACCTCATAGATGCCTAACGCCAGCAATGCAACGAAAACGACGATCAAGGCATTGTTCCAGTGCCAGCGCCAGACTGCGCGCGGGGGTGTGTAGCGTCGGGAGATAATATTGGTGGTGACGGTAACCCATAGTTGCTCCGCTGCACCCAGCAGGCTGATCAGGCGTGTCCGCCATGTCTGTTCGTACATCAGCCCTTCGGGATCATCGGCCTGGCAGGTTTTGCGGTGGTGTTCGAGGTGAAAGTAGCGATAGCCCACGAAGTTGGCGGCGAAAATGGCAGCCGCGAACACACCCACTGCATCATTGAGACGCGTGCCAACGAGGAACTGTCGATGCACACCCTGATGCTTGATCTCCTGAACACCAATCATCAGGATCGCCTGGAGCACTATCAGCGGAACCAGCGGAACAACGACCAGCCATCCGAGCCCCTCATGCGCAGCCAGCCAGGCGATCGCGCTCGTATTCAAGATGCACAGGGCCATGAACAGATAGCTGGGTAGGTTGGAGCGCGAGCCGGCATCGACGTGCTGCGCTTTTGTCAGAGAGGCGTTCACAAGCACACGGAACACAGTTTTTTCATGCGCTGCAGCCAGGGCAGCGGAACTCTTTTCCATATGAAGGAAAGGCCGGAGAGTGGCACCTTACCTACGATTAGCACGCCGACATTCAGCGAAGGCTCATGCGGGAAATAGTTGTCGTTGATGGCGACGATCTTGCGAAAGCCTTTTTTGAAGTAAAACCGCAGTTGCGGATCCAGTGGCAGGCCCTTGCGTTCACCTCGCACATACTGCGCTACTGGAAGATCAGGATTCTGCGAGGCCCAATGACGAAGCCCCGGGACCGGCGAGCCAAGATAGATGTCTGACCATCCTGCCTTCAGCGCATGGGGCCAGAAGAACTCGAAAATCGCTTGCACCGCTTTCGGATCAACACTGCTCAGGCTGATGCCAAACAACACACCGGTTTTTGCGGACTCCTCGCCGTCCTGTTTTCTTGCACAGTCTGCCCATGTCGGGCACTTGCGTATGGTGTCGTGCCGGGTAGGTTTCATGAACAACGACGCCAGCGCAGTCCCCGTGCGAGTGCAAAAAGCGCCGATGCTCAATGCAGGGAAAGAGGCGATCCGTGACGCCAGCATGGAGGCCTCGGCGCGCTGATCGCTTTCCCACTTCCTTTGCTCAAGTTCAAGCACCGAGGGAATGTCAGCTGGCGATAGAAATCGAACGTTGATCTCAACGTCGTTAGAGGGGCAGTAAGCCCCCCCTTCATTTCTGCCAGCGTAACGATCAGGGACCTTTGCAATCCCGTTTTTCAAGGCGGCTTCCATCTCGGTAACAGGCAACATTACGTATTCGGCTCACAGATTGAAGGGGCGAGAAATCAATCCGCGTTACTGTATTGCGCTTGTGTGAACGTCTGATGATGGGGCCGCAATGACTGACCCCTCGCCACAGGTGTGTACACCTTCAATTGTTATCGCCACGCAAAGGGCGTGCGGTTTAGAGTGACCGGTCACACACCGATCAAGGACGAACACCGCCATGCCCGACCACGACCCCGCCATTCACCTCGAACGCTTTAGCGAACACCACATCGAGGGCATCACCGCGCTCTACAACGACCCCGCCGTGGCCCGGCAGGTGCTGCAAATGCCGTTTCAGTCCACCGAGGTCTGGCGCCAACGCCTGATGGCGGACAACGAGCGGGCGGTGAAATTGGTGGCGCTGCACCAGGGATCGGTCATCGGCAACATTGGTCTGGAGCAGTTTTCGCGAATCCGCCGCAGCCACGCCGGCAGCTTCGGCATGGGTGTCGCCGTGGCGTGGCAGGGCAAGGGCGTCGGTTCGAAACTGCTGGCGGCGGCACTGGACGTCGCTGACAACTGGATGAACCTGCAACGGGTCGAACTAACGGTGTACGCCGACAACGAAGCGGCCATCGGCCTGTACCAGAAATTCGGTTTCGAGACCGAAGGCCTGTTTCGCGATTACGCGGTGCGTGACGGTCGACTGGTCGATACCCTGAGCATGGCGCGCCTGCGTCGCCGGTAAGTCAAAATAATTGAGCGACGAACACCCTGTAGGAGCGAGGCTTGCCCGCGAAGAATGCACCGCGGTTTTTCAGGCATTACGCGTCATCGTTCTTCGCGGGCAAGCCTCGCTCCTACAGTCAGTCACCCAAAGCAAACGCCACCGCCGCCTGCGCATGCAGTTCGGTGGTGTCGAGCAAGGGCAGGGCGCTGTGCTCGGGTTTGATCAGCAGGCCGATTTCGGTACAACCGAGGATGATCGCCTGGGCGCCACGCTCGGTCAGCGATTCGATTACGCGTTGATAGACCTGGCGTGACGCCTCGCTGATCACCCCGACGCACAACTCGTCATAGATGATCCGGTGCACGGCCAGACGTTCATCAGCCTCCGGTACCAGCACCGTCAGGCCCTTGGCCGTCAGACGTGCCTTGAGAAAGTCTTGCTCCATGGTGAACGCCGTGCCCAGCAAACCCACCCGCAGAGCGCCGGCGTCCAGTGCCGCCTGACCGGCCGGGTCGGCAATGTGCAGGAACGGAATATCGATCGCTGCCTGAATCTGCCCGGCCACCTTGTGCATGGTATTGGTACACAGCACCACGCACTCGGCGCCACCTGCTTCCAGACGCTGGGCCGCATCCACCAGAATCGCCGCCGCGTCGTCCCAGCGCCCGGCATGCTGGGCCTGTTCGACCGGGCCGAAGTCGACGCTGTACATCAACAGTTTCGCCGAACGCAACGGCCCGAGACGGTCGCGTACCTGCTGGTTGATGAGACGGTAATACTCGGCGCTGGACTCCCAGCTCATGCCGCCGATAAGGCCGATGGTGCGCATTGGATTTCCTCAGGCTATGGCCTGTGTTGATAGGCCAGGCCTGAAAGGAGTTTCCATTCGTTCGATAGCGGACACCAGCGATAAATCAACTGTAATGCTCATGTTTCGGTGAAGTGTCATGGTGCATTTTCAGGCAAGGGGACGACATGATTGCAGCCGGCAGCCAAGGTTCGCGCATAAAGGGGCGAGTTGATGCCCTGAATCAAACCGCCGCTGATCAGCGAAGGAGAGAGAATACTCAGGGCTTTGCCGAGCGTGCGCGACAGTATGGTGTTCATTGAGTCAATACCTGATCTGCAGGGGCGTAGGAAAAACTGGAATTCCCACCGTCACTGGCGGCCGGCGTCAGCCGTATGATCGGTACAACGATTTTCGGGTTGGTTGAGTTGTAAAAGTCCCGTTGGTTGTATTGCGCTTCGGTGAGTCCGGCGTTGGTACCGCCGTAAATATAGAAAAACGCCATGATCGGGAACTTGTTGGGGTCGCGAAAACTCCAGGTCTTGATCAGAATTTCGTTATGTTCGTTGTACCCCGTCACCCCCGCAATGCCTCTGGCGCGTATGGATTGATAGAAGGCCGGGCCTGCTAATGCATTGCGGTCATCCGACACGTCGAACCCGCATTGGCGCTGGTTGGGATTTCCGCCAGGAATCCTCCAGACGGCGAGCCATTGTTCTGCACTGGTTACCCCAGCGTTATGGCAGATCTGACTTTGAACCGGATAAGTGGGGTGGGCGACGCAGACGGCATCGGCATTACGGGTCCAGGTCCATGCGTCATAAGGATAGGCGCACAGGTAATCCAGATCATACTTGTCTGTAGGCGCTTCGAAGATCGGATACAGGACGTAGCCGTTACCGTGACCCCAGGCGAGTCGGCCAAAATTGGCATCCGCCCGCAGATAGGAAAAAGAAACCCCGCCACTTTTTACTGAGAGTGGGCTGGGGTCCCAGACTTTATAAATGTTGGCGGGGTCTTTTACCGTGACTCTGAGGGTCACGCCCGAGCACAGGAATGCGGGCTGTGAGTCCGAGTTGTTGCAGTTGCTGAATTTTCGATTGTACAGCGTGTTCAACTGGGTGGCGATGGCGGGGCCATTCAGCGTTTGGACACCGTTGACGCTGACGACTTCAGGAGGCTGGGTCGCTATCTGCGAGCAACCCACCAGCAACGCGATTAATAGAGAACCGATTATTTTTTGCATGACATATCCCTTGTCCATTCAGACACAACGTTGCTTGGGCACTTTGAGGCATTGAAACGGTTACGCAATCAGCCTCAGGTACCACGAAAAGATAATCGGCTCGCCAGCGCCTGTTTTTCTCAGAGTGAAATTGAACATCACGGTTTTCCCCCTGTTTTCATCCAGCCAGGCCCGTGGCACGGGGTGATCGGTATAGGAGGGGTTGGTGATGGTGACTTCCGGACCGTAATGTGTGTTGACGCCGAAAAAAGCCATGCGCACCGAGTATTGACCGACCAATGAGGGGTAGGGTGTTCTGAGATTGCTCTTGTCGCCGTTGAGGGTAGGTTCTGCGAGGCGCAGACTTTGCGGGGTGACGGTGATGTTCAGATCCCTGGAGGGAAGGTCTTGGGTGGTATTGGGCAGCCTGACGGTGTACCAGATTTCTGCCCCGCTACCGATGCAGTCGACCACCTCCAGTCGAGGCACTGAAAATCTCAGCGTCTGCCCGGCGAAGGATACCGTCTGGATCTCGCTGCCATAGGTGCTGTTGCGCCCCAGCCAATACACTTTCACCGTTTGTCCTGGGGCAGAACCGGTGAAGGTGAGCTCGACCGTGGCGAACTTGGCGTCATAAAAGTCCCGTTCAAAATTCAATCGAGTACCGCTGAGTTCCAAGGCTTCCAGCACTTTGGGCGGTTTGAGATCCAGTACCGGTTTTTGGATGTGCACATCGATGTAAGTGGTTTTCGACCAGATTGCGAGTGGGCCTGAGTCGTTGCCGATCTGGTCTCTCACTCGAAAGCGCATGGCAAATCGGGGGTTATCACCTTTCTGAAACGCATCGGCGAACAGCTTCAGCACCACGATACGGGCCGTGGCCTGGGCTGCCGTGACGGTGTGCGGCACTTCGTGTCCGTCACAATCGAGGATGATGACGTCGTGCTCGCGCATGTAGTTGTAGCGCAGCTCGACCTCTACTCCTTGCGCGGCGCGAGCAGCATCCACTCCATTGGCGATGACATCTGCCGGAAGCGTCATCAGCAGGTAGGGGTTGTCTCCCGGACCTGTGACGTCGCCGCCAGGGCGGGGGAAATTGAAGAGAACGACTCGCGGCTGCGAAGTTTCCATGTTCCCGCTTGTTCGTTTCACCCGCAAGCGCAGCCGGTTGATGCCGTTGCGCAGTAAGCCGCCCGGCATCTCCATATCCAGCACTGTGTCTTTCACTGTAATGGGTTTGGAGGTGACAGGTACGTCTGACTCGTTGAGCAGCACAGATACTGTTTCACCGTTGTCTTGCCCTAACCAAGGGAGAACCTTCAGGGACAGCAGGCCGGTACTGATGATTCTGATCGGGATGCCTCCTTCTGGATTCTCTGGGTGTTTGACCGGTACCACCCAGTCCGGAATCAGCACTTTATCGATTTCAAAAGGCGCGTTATCAACAATCACGCTGCTCATCCCGCTTACCGGATTCGCAAGAGGAGTAACCGGTGGCGTCAATCCGTAAACGATCATTTTCTTGATGGTCACATAATTGGTTACCCCGCATTTGTTGCGATCGTCCCCGCTGTTCATGATGTGCGCTCCTGACTGTACGGATTGAATGTTTTACTCCCGCGTTGGGCAGTTTTATCAAACACCCCGGATATGGATGTTGGCTACTGTCAGATCTGACAGGTGGCCCCCTGAAAAGCAGGTAAAACACGACCATTCGTCGCGTTCATCCGCCGAGGCTCTGTAGCCGTTCGCACCTTTGCCGTACGCGAGCTGTCGGCATCTGCCATGATCGACATTCGCAGCATCGCTTCAACCAAAGGGAACACCGCAATGGATGACGTACAGCAATTGGGCGAGATGCTTCGCCACTACGCAGATAGCGAAGCGCACAAGAAGCAACTGTTTGAGTCGCAATCGGCCGTGTGGGCGACGCGCATTGGTGAGTTGTTCGATCAGATCCAGCAATGGCTGGCACCGGTCCTGACTCCGAACCTGTTGGAAGTGAGCCGCGAGGCGTATGTCGCGTCCGGGCCGAGTGTGCCGGCGGAGACGTCGACGTTCAAGACCGAGAAGCTGAGCATTGTGATTGCCGGCAAACCGGTGGAGTTCGTGCCGGACGTGATGGGCGCAGGCGGTCAGATTTCCCTTGCCGTGATGGGATTGACCGCCGCGCGCTATGGCAGCATTTCGCTGGTGTGCCTGCCGCCCTCCAGTAATTGGCAATGGCGCAAGACCAATGGCTTGAAAGACCCGGACACCTTTGCCTTCGATGCGAACTTCCTGGCGCAGCAACTGCAAAGCCTGATTCCCCGCGAGCGCGGCTGACTTTTTGTGACCAACACATGATCGTTCCCACGCTCTGCGTGGGAATGCCTCAAGGGACGCTCCGCGTTCCAATGGGACGCAGAGCGTCCCGGGCTGCATTCCCACGCAGAGCGTGGGAACGATCATCAGTGGATGGGGTGTGTATCAAATTTCGAGGTTGCCCCAACCCGGCTTCGCTTCCTCCGGCGCCACCGCTTTCACGGTCTTACCCGTCGCCAATTCCACCCGCCGCGCCACCTCGGGATCATCGGCGAACGGAATCAGGCTGGCATCGTCCAGGCTCTGGGCCGTCTGGTGTTTCAGGCAGTATTCGACCGCCAGCCAAAGCCCCAGAACACCCAATAGATTCAACGCCATCTCGATCATGTCAGGCTCCTTGCCTCAGGCAATCTGCGCTTCAAGTTCGGCCATTTTCACGTCCGCCACACGCACCGTGCGCCAGGTGTTGTAGGCCATCAGCAACATGCCGCTGAGGAAGAACATCCCGCCGACAAAGCGCACCACGAACCCCGGATGACTGGCCTGCAAGGCTTCAACGAAAGAGTAGGTCAGCGTGCCGTCGTCGTTGATCGCGCGCCACATCAAGCCCTGGGTGATGCCATTGACCCACATCGAGGCGATGTACAGCACGGTGCCGATAGTCGCCAGCCAGAAGTGCGCGTTGATCAGGCCGATGCTGTGCATCTGCGGGCGACCGAAGACTTTCGGGACCATGTGGTAGACGGCGCCGAAGGTGATCATCGCCACCCAGCCCAAGGCCCCGGCGTGAACGTGGCCGATGGTCCAGTCGGTGTAGTGGGAGAGGGCGTTGACCGTCTTGATCGCCATCATCGGCCCTTCAAAGGTCGACATGCCGTAGAAGGCCAGGGACAGCACCAGAAAGCGCAGGATCGGGTCGGTGCGCAACTTATGCCAGGCGCCCGACAACGTCATCATCCCATTGATCATCCCGCCCCAACTCGGCGCCAACAGGATCAGCGACATCGCCATGCCCAGCGACTGCGCCCAGTCCGGTAGTGCGGTGTAGTGCAAGTGGTGCGGGCCGGCCCAGATGTACAGGGTGATCAGCGCCCAGAAATGCACGATCGACAAGCGATAGGAATACACCGGCCGACCGACCTGTTTCGGCACGAAGTAATACATCATCCCGAGGAAGCCGGTGGTCAGGAAGAACCCCACCGCGTTGTGCCCGTACCACCACTGCACCATAGCGTCGGTGGCCCCGGAATACACCGGATACGACTTGAACCAGTCCACCGGAATCGACAGGTGATTGACCACGTGCAGCATGGCGATCACCACAATGAACGCGCCGAAAAACCAGTTGCCGACGTAGATGTGCCTGGTCTTGCGTTGCACCACGGTGGTGAAGAACACGATGGCGTAAGCGACCCAGACCACCGTCATCCACACCGCGCCGGAGAATTCGATCTCGGCGTATTCCTTGGTGGTGGTGTAGCCCAGCGGCAGGGTGATCAGCATGACCACGATCACCGATTGCCAGCCCCAGAAGGTGAACGCGGCGAGCTTGTCGGAGTACAGCCGCACCTGGCAGGTGCGCTGCACCGCATAGTAACTGGCGGCGAATTGCGCGCTGCCGGCAAAGCCGAAAATCACCAGGCTGGTGTGCAACGGGCGCAAGCGGCCGAAGGTGGTCCACGGCAGGTCGAGGTTCATCTCGGGCCATACCAGTTGCGAGGCGATCCACACCCCCATCGCCATCCCGACGACGCCCCAGACGATGGTTGCCACGACGAATTGGCGAACGACCTTGTAGTTATAGGCCTGTCCGATTGTTGCTGTGCTCATGGTCAATTCTTCCACGGTTGCAAAGACTTGCCAGGCCACCCGGTCTGGCATGCCATGAACTGTAGAAACCCTGCCGCAAACAAAACAGACTCAGAAAAACCGAGTTTGTGCGGATCAGATCAGATGCGAGCCTGCGGCCATAGGGCGCACCCTGATACGGTTTTTTAGTGTTTAGCTGAATCTGTAACGTGCTGCGCTGCTGCTTCATAGTTGCACCCCAAGAGCGAACCGCAGAGTTCGATACACCGCAATTCCTGTGGGAGCCCCTGTGGCGAGGGGGCTTGCCCCCGTTTGAGTGCGTAGCACTCGCAAGATCTCTGGTGCATCAGAGATTTTGGGGCTGCTTCGCAACCCAACGGGGGCAAGCCCCCTCACCACAAGCCGCTCCCACAGGTTCTGTGCAAAATTCCTGATGAGGTGGCAGCCACATGTATCAATACGATGACTATGACCGGGCCCTGGTGTTCGAGCGTGTTGCGCAGTTTCGCGATCAGGTCGAACGTTTCATGGCCGGGGAGTTGAGCGAAGAAGAGTTCCTGCCCCTGCGCCTGCAGAACGGCCTGTACATGCAAAAGCATGCCTACATGCTGCGCGTGGCAATTCCTTACGGCACCCTGAGCGCCAAGCAAATGCGCATTCTGGCGAGCATTGCGCGGGACTACGATCGTGGCTACGGCCACTTCACCACCCGGCAGAACATGCAGTTCAACTGGATCGAACTGGCCCAGGTGCCGGACATTCTCGAACGTCTGGCCCAAGTCGAAATGCACGCGATCCAGACTTCCGGCAACTGCGTGCGCAACATCACCACCGAAGCCTTCGCCGGCGTCGCGGCGGACGAGTTGATGGACCCGCGCCCGCTGGCAGAAATCCTGCGGCAATGGTCGACCATCAACCCGGAATTCCTGTTCCTGCCGCGCAAGTTCAAGATCGCCATCTGCTCGGCCAGGCAGGACCGCGCGGCGATCATGATGCATGACATCGGCCTCTATCTTTACCGCGATGACAGCGGGCAAATGCTGTTGCGGGTGATCGTGGGTGGCGGCTTGGGGCGCACGCCGATCCTCGGTTTGCAGATTCGCGAAGGCTTGCCGTGGCAGCACCTGCTGTCCTATGTCGAGGCGGTGCTGCGGGTCTATAACCGCCACGGGCGGCGCGATAACAAGTACAAGGCGCGGATCAAGATTCTGGTCAAGGCGCTGGGTATCGAAGCGTTCGCCAAGGAAGTGGAGGAGGAATGGCAGCACCTCAAGGACGGTCCGGCACAGTTGACCGATGTCGAGTACGAGCGTGTCGCCAGTGCCTTTGTGCCCCCCGATTACCGTTCACTGGCCGGCACCGACCTGGATTTCGGCACGCGTCTGGCCGAGAACCCGGCATTCGCCCGTTGGGTGACGCGCAACGTTCAGCCGCACAAGGTGCCGGGTTACGCCAGCGTGGTGCTGTCGACTAAACCGGGCATCGCCGCGCCGCCGGGGGATGTCACGGCCGAGCAGATGGAGGCAGTGGCCCAGTGGTCCGAGCGGTTTGGTTTCGGCGAAATCCGCATCGCCCATGAACAGAACATCGTCCTGCCGGACGTGCCCAAGGCCGACCTCTACCCACTGTGGTACCTGGCCTGCGAACAAGGCCTGGGATGCGCCAACATCGGCTTGCTGACCGACATTATTGCTTGTCCTGGCGGCGACTTTTGCGCGTTGGCCAACGCCAAATCCATCCCCGTCGCACAAGCGATTCAGGCGCGATTCGAGGACCTGGATTACCTGCATGACCTGGGCGACATCAGTCTGAATATCTCCGGTTGCATGAACGCCTGCGGCCACCACCACATCGGCAACATCGGCATTCTTGGCGTCGATAAGAACGGCAGCGAGTGGTACCAGATCACCCTTGGCGGCGCCCAGGGCAAGAGCAGCGCGTTGGGCAAAGTCATCGGCCCGTCCTTCAGCGCCGTCGAAGTGCCCGCGGTGATCGAGCGAATCATCGCTACATTTGTCCGCTACCGCGAGAGCGAGGAACTGTTCGTCGATACCTTGGCGCGCATTGGTCTGGAGCCGTTCAAGGAGCGGGTGTACCCGAAAATGCTGGAGGTGTCGGCATGAACAATCTGCTGCGTTTGCAAGAGGGCGGCGCCGAGTGGGTACGCGACGACCCGTGGCAGTTGATCCGTGAAACAACGGGTGAGTTACCGGCCGGACCGCTGATACTGCCGTTACCCCAGTGGCTGGCACTTAATGCCGACACCACAACTGCGCTCGAAGGCGTCTGGCTGGGGCCCAACGACGAAGTGACAAATCTGACCCCGTGGTTTCCCGACCTGCCGCTGATTGCCCTGGACTTTCCGAGTTTTCGCGACGGACGCGCCTACAGTCAGGCCTATCTGTTGCGCACGCGTTTCGGTTGGCAAGGCGAATTGCGCGCGATTGGTGATGTACTGCGCGATCAACTCAGCCACATGCGTCAATGCGGTTTCGACAGCTTTGCCGTGCGCGAAGACAAATCCGCCGAAGATGCGCTTAAGGGATTGGCAGGGATGAGCGTGTTGTACGGGCGCTCGGTGATCGAACCGCGGCCGTTGTTCCGGCGGCGCGGCCTACCGAACCCGTAGGAGCGAGGCTTGCCCGCGAAGAATGCACCGCGGTTTTTCAGGTATTACGCGTCATCGTTCTTCGCGGGCAAGCCTCGCTCCTACAGGGATCTCTCTTGTCTGGGTATTTTTGCTTGGGCCAATGATGGCATTTTGGTACAGTCCGCGCCTCATAAGGAGTCAGCAAAGAAAGGAGTCTGGTTTGAGCGCGGGCAAGAAGATTTTAGGGCTGATAGCGTTGCTGCTGATGGCAGCCCTGTGGGGCAGTTACTTTTATGTGTTCAAAGAGAACCGTAACGGCCAGCTCGGGGAGACATTCAGCAGCTACGCCTGGTGCGGCACGCCGCCGGCCAGCGATGCCACCGGCTCGGATAAGGACCGACTGTCGCTGTACATCACCAACAACGTTCACGGCGAGTTCATGCTCTCGGGTGCGGTGGTCGTCTCCGAGCGAACCTTTGATCGCTACGACCTTGGCCGTAATGAACTGCGGCTGCGCATGGAGCCCATGCAGTGGTCCTACGGCATTGCGCCGATTCTCATGGATCAGGTCAAGATCAAACCCCTGAGCCGCAACCTGTCTTCGACCAACAAAAGTGCCTATGCGGAACTTGAGTCCAGACCTATCGGGGTCCAGGGGCGGTCGACGGACTTTCCGTTCGACACCTATCGCTACGGCTACAAACCGGTGCTGTATTACCTCAAGGGCAACGAGCGCATAGACCTGCGCTTCAAGAACGTCACCACCAGCATGGAGATGTCGAACACCTTCACGCCGATCCAGAAGTACAACCGCGTGGAATACATCAACGAGAAAAACTCGTTGATTCGCGAGGAAGACTACAAGCCCTACGGCGCCAACGAGTGCGCGTTCAGCGTCGAGCGCAAGGGCTCGTTCAAGGTGATTGTGCTGCTGTTGCTGCTGGTGATGTGCCTGCCGCTGCTGCACGTGTTTTATCGCGATGAGCCGGGCATCGATTTTCTCGCGACGCTGGTGAGTATTGGTGCGATCCGGGTGTTTCTGGTGGGGCCGTTGAACGACTTCCAGCTGTACAGCATCGACTTCCTGTTCGCCGCGGTGATTATCCTGGTGGGCACGGTGTCGCTGATCAAGGCGATGCGCGCCAATAGTCGGCGGGAATTGGCGGCGAAAAGCGGATCTTCGTGGTGATTGACCAGGTTTTTTTCAGATGAAGTTTTGTGTTGCTTGAGCTGATGTCTTCGCGGGCAAGCCTCGCTCCTACAAGGGTTTTGGTTCATGCAACCCGGACTTGTAGGAGCGAGGCTTGCCCGCGAAGAGGCCTTTGAACATTGCCGCGATCACCCAGCAATAGATGAATATTGTGCTTTTTGATAACAAAGTGCCGGGCATTGGCTATACCTGTAATTCCCGTATTCAATATTGTTGCCCGGCTTTCTGACAGGAGTTACAGCATGAAGCTTGCGTTACTGATGAGCACACTGTGCATCGCCTCGATCGGGGTGGTGGGTTGCTCGAGCAAAGTCGTCGAGCCGGACCAGTATTCCGGTTTTCTCAAGAACTACAGTCAGCTCAAAGAAGCCAAGTCGCCATCGGGCGCAGTGGTAATGCGCTGGATGGACCCCAAGCTCGATATCAACAAATTCACCAGTGTCTACATCGAACCGACTCAGCTCTATCCCAAACCGCAACCGACGGCGAAAATCCCTCAGACCACACTGAACGGCATCACCAGTTACTACGATCAGGCGCTTAAACGCGAAATAGGCAGATCCCTGCCACTGGCCAGTGGTCCCGGCCCTGGCGTGATGGTGGTGCGTGCGGCGATCACCTCTGTTACCAGCAAGACCGAAAGCCTCCAGCCTTATGAAGTGATCCCGATCGCCCTGGTAGCGGCGGCAGTCAGTACAGCCAGCGGCATTCGCGACCAGGAAACCAATCTGGCCACCGAAGCGGTGTTTCTCGATGGTGGCAACAACAAAGTCGTGGCCCAAGTAGTGCGCAAGGGCATTGGCAAACCGCTGGAAAACTCAGATCAGGTGATGAAGGCCGGTGACGTGAAAAACGTGATCGATGGCTGGGCGTCGGATATGCATCAGTCGTATCTGAAGCTCAAGTCCACGTCCAAATAATGCGGCGGGGCTGACAATCCCGATACCCCGCGTAGGAGCTGCCGAAGGCTGCGATCTTTTGATCTTGCTCTTCGGCAACTTCAAAAAAGAAAAATCAAAAGATCGCAGGCTTCGGCAGCTCCTACGGTGTATCAGGTGTATCAGGTGAGCTTCAGTTCTTCTTCGCCTGCTCACGCACTCGTTCTTCCTGCTCGCGCAATTGCGGTGTGAACTCGGCCCCGAAGTCTTCCGCCTCGTACACCTGACGAATCTCGATCTCGGCCTCTGTACCCGGCATGGGGTTGGGGCAGCGCTTGACCCACTCGATCGCTTCCTCTTTCGATTTCACCTGCCACAGCCAATAGCCGGCGATCAGCTCCTTGGTTGCGGCGAACGGGCCGTCGATCACCGTGCGCTGGTCACCCGAGAAGCGCACGCGGGCGCCTTTGCTGCTGGGCTGCAGGCCGTCGCAATCGATGAGGATGCCGGCCTTGGCCAGTTCCTCGTTGAAATTGCCCATCGCGGTCATCAGTTCTTCGCTGGGCATCACACCGGCCTCGGAATCCGGGCTGGCTTTCACAATGATCATGAATCGCATGGTTTTGGTCTCCGCTGGATTTGAGTGACTCACTTCTTGGTCGAATGGCAGTCGCCTGAATCGACACTACCTCTAAAAAAGACCGCAAAAGGGGCAGATTTGTTACCTGTGTAAGTGCCCCCATTCCCTTAAATAGCACCTTGATTTAAATCCCCACCGATAACTATGTACCGCACCCGACTGCGGCTCCATCGACATGCTGTGCCCTACAGACAAGGAGTGACTGTATGGCACAACAAACACATTACGATGGAACGTCAGGAAGTGTTGTCATCAGGTCGGGACCACCCGCTTCGAGTGGTGGCTCTGGCGGCGGTTTTGATGGCGGCGGAGGGGTTTCAGGCGGATTCGGTAAAACCAGCAAGAAAAGGCAAAAGGCCCGCAGGCGGGCCATAGAAGCTGATCGTCAGAAGAAGGAAAAAGAGCGCGCGCAGGCCGAGGCCAAAGCGCAAACCGAGGCGGCTCAAGCACAGGCAGCCGCAGCGCAAGCTCGGGCTCTTCACCAGTTTCTGGCGGGGCTGGCGCAGCGTCATGACGCTATCAGGGGTGAGGTGGACCGTCGTTTTGCCGACAGGGCCGGGCAACTCGCGCCATCTCTTGAACAAGAAATCTCGGCTGCACGACGGCCGCCCAACAGCGATTCGACCGAACGCTGGCAGCTTTACCTGATCACCAAAGAAAAAAACGAAATCGATGGGCTCATCGCCCGCAAAACCACCGAGCTTAATGCCAGGAGCGCAGTCGCCCGTTCATTTGATGGTCATGATCCATTCATCCGCACTTCGAACGATTACCTGACGCGACTGGGGCAGTTCGGCCAGGCACTCAACGACGGCCACCAGATCTGGGAAAACGCCTACAACGCGGCCCACGAAGCTCGACTGCTATCCACACAGATAAGCGCACTCACAGACAAATCCAGCGCGCTGGCCAGACGTCATGCCGAGCAGACGATTGTCTGGCGCGAAAGAGAAGCGGTCTGGGAGGCCCAACGCCAGTACGCCAAGCAGCGTGAAGCTCGAGTTCGCTTCAAGCAGCAGGCTGATGAAGATGCACGGGTTGAGCGGGTCAGGCAGGCCAACACGCTGACAGTCCCGCTGTCTTCGCTGACCGCTGGTGGGATGGCTTTGACGCGCGATGGCATATTCGTTGCGCAGCAAGGCGCTGCAGTGCTTGAAATGGCTATCCAGTCTGCCGTCAATACCCTCATCGATTTCGGGCGGATTGCCGCAAAAACGGGACCGGTGTTCGTCACCGCGATGGTGTATTCGCCAGCCCTTGGTGATGGTGAGTTGAGCGCTGAGCAACGTCGGCGTTTGTTTCAGGCTGTCGGGGTGCCGGCGCAAGCGCTGGGCCTTACTGACCGCCAAGCGTTGCAATCGATCGCCGATGCGGGCGGTTCAGCGGAGGTCGCATACCGACTCAAACCTGAAACCGTGCCGGAAGGCACCGCGATTATCGCTGTCGCTACGGGCGATGCCATTGGTGCTGATGTGCCGGTCATCAATGCGGTGCCTGACCCGCTGACCGGCCTCTATAGCGCCGAGATTCCCGGATCGCCAGCCAGGCACCTGCAATTCGCCCCGGACACCACTCAGGTTGCCACTGCCAGTCAGCCCGGGCTGAGCGTGTTGACACCCCAGGTCGAGGCCATTGGGACGGGTGTCGATCTGCGTATCAGCGATTGCATTGTGTGTGTGCCTGATCAGCCGCCGATTTACTTCACCTTCAATTTGCCGCCGATAGGCTCGGGCGTCGTCACAGGGGTCGGTAAACCGGCGGCGAATGACTGGTGGAAAACCGCGAGCCAGGCACAAGGTGCTGCCATTCCCGTGCAGATAGGCGACCAGTTTCGTGGTCGTGAATTCAATTCGCTTGCCGCCTTCGACGAAGCGCTATGGCGAACGCTCGGCGAGCATCCGGCGCTCATCGCTCAGTTCGATGAGGTGAACAAAAAGCGCATCGAACAAGGCTTCGCGCCGTACGCGCCGAAAAGTACCTGGGTCGGTGAGCGACGCGAGTTCGAACTGCGTTATCAGGAGCGGGCGGAGTTCGGCGCCAATCCTTTCAACCTCGACAAAATCAGCATCACCACGCCGCAAAGCATCCAGGGACGGCTGGGGATCACTCCTGCGGTCTTGCCCTGGCCGATTCGTCCGGTCGGCGTCGGAACCTGGACACCCCTGGTGCCGCCGGGTATCGAACACCTCGGTCCTACAACCTCACCGGCTACACCGTCGATTCCAGCGGTTTATCCCGGCACACCGCTCATCCCGGTCCTACCGCAAAACGAGACGTTTCCGGCTGTTGACGAAGGGCAGATCGGTGCCAGTATTCCTGGGTATCCGGCGGATATGGAGTTGCCTTCGCCGGATGTCCTGTTTCTGGATCGGCGTGACGATCCGGGTGTGGCGATGGGGGTTGGACAGTCGGTTTCAGGAATATGGCTGGGGGATGCGGCACGAGCGGAGGGGGCGCCGATTCCCGAGCAGATTGCGGATAAGTTGCGGTCGATGGAGTTTCGTAATTTCCATGGATTCAGGCGGGCGTTTTGGAGGGCTGTTGCGGCGGATGTGGAACTGAGGGCTCAATTTACGCCTATCGATTTGCACTTGATGAAAATGGGTAAGGCTCCTTTCCCGTTACCAGAAGATAGAAATGGAGGTCGAATTAAATTCGAAATTCATCATCTTGTAGAAGTTGCACAAGGAGGGGCTGTTTACGATATGGATAATTTGGTGGTGATGACGCCTAAACGGCATATTGATTTTCATGGAAAAGGAAATTGATGATGGTTTTTAAAGAGAAGTTTGAAGACTACACCGAGACTGAATTTTTAGAATTTCTGCGCGGGCTTTATGAAGAGAGAGATGATTTGTCCGCTGATGCATTTGATGACTTCATAGTCAAGGGTGTATTGCACTTCGAGGAGGTGACTGAACATCCAGATCGATCTGGTGTGATTTTTCAGCCAAAGAAAGGGTGTGAAAGTACCCCGGAAGACGTGCTGAGGGTCATTAAAGAATGGCGCGCACTCAATAACAAACCCGGCTTCAAGCCAGAGTAACTGCACGCATTCAATTCAAAGGCATCTGCTCATCACACATGAGCAGATGCTGTTATCTGGCAGCCGTTGTATGCCCGAAACAAGGAAGCAACAAAGATGGAACTTAAAACAACACTCAAGGATTACACCGAATCGGAATTCCAGGCCTTGGTGAACAGAATCTGGGCCGTCGATCTGCCGAAACAGGATCACGACCGACTGATCAATCATTTCGACCGCATCGTCGGTGATCCCAAAGGGGCCGACCTGCTGTTTTATCCGCCAGAGGACGATACGAGCACTTATTCATCGGACTCGGTCGTGTACTACGTCAAAGACTGGCACCACAAACAGGGGCGTGCCGCATTAAAAGGGGAGGGCGTTCCTGTTCCTCGTCCGGTTGCTGCAAGACCGGGTGCACCGTTGACCCCGGCGCAGATGACACAGCAACGTATCGCCTGGAACCTGGCTGACGTACAGAAAGTCGCTGTAGATCTGGCGGACTCAGAACGGGTGGCAGAAGCGGCACTCAGTGTATTCGAGCAACAGATCAAACACTTGCGTCAGCGACAGAACGCCCAGGTGGACATCCGTGGGCGCGAGGCGGACATCCGTGCTCTGGAAACTTCTGAATTTGAAACGCGCGTGGCAGCCCGCCGATACGAATTCTGGAAAATGAGCATCGGGTTCAAAAGAGACAGCGCCCGGCGCGAGCTATCCTACGCCCGGTCCGAACTCGCGCAGTGGCAAAGAATCGTCCAGCAGATCAATGCCACTCACGACCGTTATCTGGCGAAGTTGAATGAAATCAATCAACGTCTCCATCGTTTTCAAGTGGATGCCGAAGCGCTGCTGGCGGTTGCGCAAACACAACTCGTTGATCAGCGTTATCAGCAGGGAGCAGGGCCGACCCAGGCGGGCGAGTTGCTTTTTGCGCCACATGCCTTTGCCAATGCGCGACCGGGTATTTTCCTCGATGGCGGCCTTTCGCAACCCTTGGAGACCCATCGGGTAGCACTGCAAAAAGCCATACGCTCGGCGGTGGCGGAGTTTACCTGGCAGATCACCTCGGGAACCCAGGACCATCAAGGTCAATACGCGGCCGTGTTGCAATTCGAATTCTCCAGCCGGGCCGAAGTGGAAAGGTATGGGCTCAGCGTTCCACTGCTCGAGCTGCTGCCGATCGAGGGCCAGTCTTGGCAACACTTGGCCGCGACGGGTGCCGAAGTCGATCTTCCGTTCAGGATGAGCAGCGGCACGTACGCCGTTCCACCAGGGACGATGTCCCGAGGCCTGAGAGAAATAAACACGTTGCTACAGGTCGCCATTACGCCGACTAATGGCAATGTAGTGTCCTCCAGAGTGAGGGTGCGAGCTGCTGTCTGGGATGCGCAGATGAAGACTTACTGCTTCACCGCTGACGGACCGGCCCCGATGATCGTGAGCTGGAGCGCGCCAGCATCCCTTGAAGCCACATCGACCCTGGCGCCGGCCCCCGAGTATCGGCTGGGATTCCTCCGGTCTTCACCTGTGCCCTTGCTGGAGTCGTTTAACGACATGGCTGCGATTCGTTTCGATGACTATGTTGTGGTGTTCCCGCCGGAATCTGGCCTGGACCCGCTTTACATCATGTTCAGAGATCGGAACGAATATCCCGAAATGACCGTTGCTCAAGCAAAGTCCTAGCACTGTCGCTTTCAGCCACCCCGCCAAATAAAGGAATGTTACGGTCTATGCCTGTACTGGAACTTACCACCCTGGTCCCCAATCGTACCCCCGAGCAAGTCCTCGATTTCTGCCTGGAAGGCATCAACTTCCCGAAGATATTTCCAGAGCGAGTCACGCTGTTGAGCGACATTGATTTGAGTAACCTGCGCGTCGAAGCCGGTCGCCAGTTCTGTTTCCGTCACTGGATGTTCAACGTGATCCCGTCGAACTGGACGGTGGTGATCCGCGAGGTCGGTGACACGCATTTCGTCGATGAAATGCTCAAGGGGCCGTTGCGTGCCTTTCGTCATGAACATCGGGTGGCGGCGGGCAAGGGCGGTACGCTGTACACCGACCGTGTGACCTATGCGGCGATTGGCGGCGCACCGTTGGATTGGTTGCTGGTCAATGCCTACATGCGGCGGATTTTCCAAGCGCGGCATCGCAATATGCTTAGATTGCTGGGCTGAAATTCATCTGTAGGAGCGAGGCTTGCCCGCGAAGGCGGTGTGTCAGGCAACATTGATGCAACTGACAGTCCCTCTTCGCGGGCAAGCCTCGCTCCTACAGGGGTTATGTTGTTTGTGAGGTTCGGCAACACAATTTGCTTTGTATTTGGGCATAGGTCGTCAGGCGATTTCGTGGTTAACTTCGGCCTCGTCAAAATTATCTACATCAACGTTCAGAAGGACTCCGTTCATGGCTCAAGTCACTCTTAAAGGCAACCCGGTTCAAGTCAACGGCCAACTGCCACAAGCCGGTTCCCAGGCGCCAGCCTTTTCCCTGGTTGCCGGCAATCTGTCGGACGTGACCCTGGCGAGCTTCGCCGGCAAGCGCAAAGTGCTGAACATCTTCCCAAGCATCGACACCCCGACCTGCGCCACTTCGGTTCGCAAGTTCAATGCCCAGGCCAATGACGTCGCCAACACCGTCGTGCTGTGCATCTCCGCTGACCTGCCGTTCGCCCAGGCTCGTTTCTGCGGCGCCGAAGGCCTGGAAAACGTCCAGAACCTGTCGACCCTGCGCGGTGCCGAGTTCATCGAGAACTACGGCGTTGCCATTGCCGATGGCCCACTCAAAGGCCTGACCGCCCGTGCCGTTGTGGTTCTGGACGAAAACGACAAAGTCCTGCACAGCGAACTGGTCAAGGAAATCGCTGAAGAACCGAACTACGAAGCGGCTCTCGCAGCTCTGAAATAAGCAAACCTTTACAATTGTTAACGGCCTGGCCCTGTCCAGGCCGTTTTCATTTGTGCTTCAGTGTCTTAACCAAACTTCCTGTTACGTAAGCCGAAGGTAAATTGCCGGTAAAGGCGCTTTGCTTCAGACCCGCCAGTGCTTATCGTTCAGCCTCATGTAAAAAAGCCCACGCGCCCAATGGTTGATCACTCAATGCAATCCTCCGCTTCCCGTAATCCCCGTCGCTGGCTGTTTGGCCTGCTTGTCCTGTTGGTCATCGCCGCTGTGTGCTGGAAATTCTGGCCCGGTGGCGCTGCGCCGAAAGAAGGGGCAGGGCAAAAAGCCGTGGCCGGACACACCGGCAGGTCAGGGGGGATGCGTCCGGGGTTCGGCGGGGCGACCGGGCCGGTCCCGGTGCGCGTGGCGCCGGCGGTCAAGGGCGATTTCCCGCTGTATTACAAGGCGCTGGGCACCGTGACCGCGCTGAACACCATCAATGTGCGCAGCCGCGTTGGCGGCGAACTGATCAAGATTTCGTTCGAAGAAGGGCAGATGGTCAAGGCGGGCGACCTGCTGGCCGAGATCGATCCGCGTCCTTACCAGAACGCCTTGCTCCAGGCCGAAGGCACCTTGCTGCAGAATCAGGCGCAGTTGAAGAACGCTCAGGTCGATGTCGAGCGCTATCGCGGCCTGTACCGCGAAGACAGCATCGCCAAGCAAACCCTGGACACCGCCGAAGCACTGGTCGCCCAGTACCAGGGCACGGTCAAGACCAATCAGGCGGCAGTCAACGACGCCAAGCTCAATCTTGAATTCACCAAAATCCGTGCGCCGATCGCCGGGCGCGTGGGCTTGCGTCAGCTGGACGTCGGCAACCTCGTCGCGGCCAATGACACCACGGCGCTGGTGATCATCACCCAGACTCAACCGATCAGCGTCGCATTCACCTTGCCGGAAAACAGCCTCGACGTCGTGCTGGCCCGCTATCGCACCGGTGCCAAACTGCCCGCCGAAGCCTGGGACCGTGGCGATACCAAATTGCAGGCCACTGGCGTGCTGCAGAGCCTGGACAACCAGATCGACGTCACCACCGGCACCCTGAAATTCAAGGCCCGCTACGAGAACCGCGATCAGGCACTGTTCCCCAACCAGTTCGTCAACGTCCACTTGCTGGCCGACACCCTCAAAGGCGTGGTGCTTGCGCCTTCGGCGGCGATCCAGTTCGGCACCAACGGCACGTTCGTCTATGCCATGGACGGAGACAAGAAGGTCGCCATCCGTCAATTGAAAGTCGGCGCCAGTGACGGTGACAACACGGTGATCACTGAAGGCCTGGCCGCTGGCGATCGGGTGGTACTGGAAGGCACCGACCGCCTGAAGGAAGGCAGCGAAGTGGAGGTCGTCAACGACAGCAAGGATGTGCCGACCACTCCGACCGAACACCTGCAAGGCAAGTCGGCCGCCACTGCGCCTGACGCGACGGCCACCGACAAGGTGAAAAAGGGCGGCGCATGAACATCTCGCGGCTGTTCATCCTTCGCCCGGTCGCCACGACCCTGAGCATGCTGGCGATTATTCTGGCCGGTGTGATCGCCTATCGGCTGCTGCCAGTGTCGGCATTGCCCCAGGTGGATTACCCGACCATTCGCGTCATGACGCTCTATCCCGGCGCCAGCCCGGATGTCATGACCAGCGCCGTGACCGCGCCGCTGGAACGTCAGTTCGGGCAGATGCCTGGCCTGACCCAGATGGCGTCCACCAGTTCTGGCGGCGCCTCGGTGCTGACCCTGCGTTTCAGCCTCGACATCAACATGGACGTTGCCGAACAGCAGGTGCAGGCCGCAATCAACGCCGCGACCAATTTGCTGCCCAAGGATTTGCCGGCACCGCCGGTGTACAACAAGGTCAACCCGGCGGACACCCCGGTGCTGACCCTCGCCATCACCTCAAAAACCATGCTGTTGCCCAAACTCAATGATCTGGTCGACACCCGCATGGCGCAAAAAATTGCCCAGATCAGCGGCGTCGGCATGGTCAGCATTGCCGGTGGCCAGCGTCAGGCCGTGCGCATCAAGGTCAATCCCGAGGCCTTGGCGGCCAATGGCCTGAACCTGTCGGACGTGCGCACCCTGATCGGTGCCTCCAACGTCAATCAGCCCAAGGGCAACTTCGATGGCCCGACCCGGGTGTCGATGCTCGACGCCAACGACCAACTGACATCACCCAAGGACTACGCCAACCTGATCCTCGCCTACAGCAATGGCGCGCCGTTGCGGCTCAAGGATGTGGCGCAGATCGTCGACGGCGCCGAGAACGAACGTCTGGCGGCGTGGGCCAATGAAAACCAGGCCGTGCTGCTGAACATCCAGCGTCAGCCCGGCGCCAACGTCATCGAAGTGGTCGACCGGATCAAGGCCTTGCTGCCGAGCATCACCGACAACCTGCCGGCCGGTCTCGAAGTCACCGTGTTGACCGACCGTACCCAGACCATTCGCGCCTCGGTCACCGACGTGCAACACGAATTGCTGATCGCCATCGCACTGGTGGTGATGGTCACGTTCCTGTTCCTGCGGCGAGCCAGCGCCACGATCATTCCGTCGGTGGCTGTGCCACTGTCATTGATCGGCACCTTCGGCGTGATGTACCTCGCAGGCTTTTCGGTCAATAACCTGACCCTGATGGCGCTGACCATCGCCACCGGTTTCGTGGTGGACGATGCGATCGTCATGCTGGAGAACATTTCCCGATATATCGAGGAGGGCGACAGCCCGCTGCAAGCGGCACTCAAGGGCGCCAAGCAGATTGGCTTCACCCTGATTTCCCTGACGCTGTCGCTGATCGCGGTGTTGATTCCGCTGCTGTTCATGGCCGACGTAGTGGGGCGCTTGTTCCGCGAGTTTGCGATCACCCTGGCGGTGGCGATCCTGATTTCACTCGTGGTGTCCCTGACCCTGACGCCAATGATGTGCGCGCGGCTGCTCAAACGTGAACCCAAGGAAGCAGAACAGGGCCGGTTTTACCGCTCCAGTGGCGCCGCAATTGATTGGATGATCGCGGCTTACGGGCGCAAGTTAAAGTGGGTTCTCAAGCACCAACCGCTGACACTGATGGTGGCCATCGGCACACTGGCGTTGACCGTGTTCCTGTACATGGTGGTGCCCAAGGGCTTCTTTCCGGTGCAGGACACCGGGGTGATCCAGGGTATTTCCGAGGCGCCGCAGTCGATTTCCTTTGCGGCGATGAGCGAACGGCAGCAGGAACTGGCCAAGGTGATCCTGGCCGATCCGGCGGTCGAGAGCCTGTCGTCCTACATCGGGGTCGATGGCGACAACTCGACGTTGAACAGTGGCCGGCTGCTGATCAACCTCAAATCCCACAGCAATCGCGACCTGAGTGCCACCGAAGTGATTGCGCGTCTGCAACCGGAACTGGACAAGCTGATCGGCATTCGCCTGTTCATGCAGCCGGTGCAGGACCTGACCATCGAAGACCGGGTCAGCCGCACGCAGTACCAGTTCAGCATGTCGTCGCCGGATTCCGAGTTGCTCAGCCTGTGGAGTGGGCGTCTGGTGGAAGCGCTGGCGCAACGGCCGGAGCTGACCGACGTCGCCAGCGATTTGCAGGACAAGGGCTTGCAGGTGTATCTGGTGATCGACCGTGATGCGGCATCGCGGGTCGGCGTATCGGTGTCGAACATCACCGACGCGCTATACGACGCCTTCGGTCAGCGGCAGATTTCGACCATTTACACCCAGGCCAGCCAATATCGCGTGGTGCTGCAATCGCAGTCCGGCGAGAAGATCGGCCCGGATGCGCTGAACCAGATTCACGTCAAGACCACCGATGGCGGTCAGGTGCGCCTGTCCAGCCTGGCGCATGTCGAGGAGCGTCAGGCGCAACTGGCGATCACTCACATCGGCCAGTTCCCGGCGGTGATGATGTCCTTCAACCTGGCTCCCGGCGTGGCACTGGGGCATGCGGTGGAGATCATCGATCAGGTGCAGAAAGACATCGGCATGCCGATTGGCGTGCAGACCCAGTTCCAGGGCGCGGCCGAAGCGTTCCAGGCGTCGCTGTCGAGCACCTTGCTGCTGATTCTGGCGGCGGTGGTGACCATGTACATCGTGCTCGGCGTGCTCTACGAGAGTTACATTCACCCGATCACCATTCTCTCGACCTTGCCCTCGGCGGCGGTCGGCGCCTTGCTGGCGCTGCTGTTGAGCGGCAATGACCTGGGGATGATCGCGATCATCGGCATCATCTTGCTGATCGGCATCGTGAAAAAGAACGCGATCATGATGATCGACTTCGCGCTCGAGGCGGAACGTAATCAGGGCATGGACCCGGAAACGGCGATCTATCAGGCGGCGCTACTGCGCTTTCGGCCGATTCTGATGACCACCCTGGCGGCGTTGTTCGGTGCCGTGCCATTGATGCTGGCCACCGGTTCCGGCGCGGAACTGCGCCAGCCTTTGGGTCTGGTGATGGTCGGTGGCTTGCTGGTGAGTCAGGTGCTGACGCTGTTTACCACCCCTGTCATCTACTTGTACTTCGATCGGTTGGGACGCCGTTTCGGCAAGTCCGACGCCCAAGAGGTGGCGCTATGACGGCGTCGGGCGGCAAGCTCACAGGTGCATTGGCCCTCACACCCTGTGGGAGCGAACTGTGGCGAGGGGTGGATGTCGGGAGTTGGCGTCGATGAACCTGTCCGGACCTTTCATCAAGCGCCCGGTCGCAACGATGTTGTTAAGCCTGGCGATCATGCTGCTGGGCGGTGTGAGCTTCGGCCTGTTGCCGGTGTCGCCGCTGCCGCAGATGGACTTCCCGGTGATCGTGGTCCAGGCGAGCCTGCCCGGTGCGAGCCCGGAGGTCATGGCCTCGACCGTGGCCACGCCGCTTGAGCGTTCCTTCGGCGCTATTG
This sequence comes from Pseudomonas sp. GM102, assembly GCF_000282555.1. NCBI lineage: Bacteria > Pseudomonadati > Pseudomonadota > Gammaproteobacteria > Pseudomonadales > Pseudomonadaceae > Pseudomonas > Pseudomonas sp. GM102. The sequence goes on from NZ_AKJB01000061.1 coordinate 103,209, forward strand.
CCGGGGTCAACACCATGAGCAGTCGTTCCAGCCAGGGTTCGACGCGGGTGATTCTGCAATTCGACCTGGACCGCGACATCAACGGCGCGGCGCGGGAAGTGCAGGCGGCGATCAATGCCTCGCGCAATTTGCTACCGAGCGGGATGCGCAGCATGCCGACCTACAAGAAGGTCAACCCGTCCCAGGCGCCGATCATGGTGCTGTCGTTGACCTCGGATGTGCTGGAAAAAGGCCAGCTCTACGATTTGGCCTCGACCATTCTGTCGCAGAGCCTGTCCCAGGTGCAGGGGGTGGGTGAAGTGCAGATCGGTGGCAGCTCGTTGCCGGCGGTGCGCATTGAACTCGAGCCCCAGGCGCTCAACCAGTACGGCGTGGCCCTGGACGATGTGCGCACCACCATCGCCAACGCCAACGTGCGCCGGCCCAAGGGCTCGGTCGAAGATGGCCAGCGGCTGTGGCAGGTGCAGGCCAACGATCAACTGGAAAAGGCCAAGGACTACGAGTCGCTGATCATTCACTACGCGGACGGCGCCGCCCTGCGCCTGAAGGATGTGGCCAAGGTCAGCGACGGCGTCGAGGACCGCTACAACAGCGGCTTCTTCAATGACGACGCGGCGGTATTGCTGGTGATCAACCGCCAGGCCGGCGCCAACATCATCGAGACGGTCAACGAGATCAAGGCGCAATTGCCGGCGTTGCAGGCCGTGCTGCCGGCCAGCGTCAAACTGAACCTGGCGATGGACCGTTCGCCGGTGATCAAGGCCACCCTGCATGAAGCGGAAATGACTTTGCTGATTGCCGTGGCGCTGGTGATTCTGGTGGTGTTCCTGTTCCTCGGTAACTTCCGTGCCTCGCTGATTCCGACCCTGGCGGTACCGGTATCGCTGGTGGGCACGTTTGCGGTGATGTACCTCTACGGGTTCTCCCTGAACAACCTGTCGCTGATGGCGTTGATCCTGGCCACCGGGCTGGTGGTGGACGACGCCATTGTGGTGCTGGAGAACATTTCCCGGCACATCGACAAGGGCGTGCCACCGATGAAGGCCGCGTACCTGGGGGCCCAGGAAGTCGGCTTCACGCTGCTGTCGATGAACGTCTCGCTGGTGGCGGTGTTCCTGTCGATCCTGTTCATGGGCGGGATCATCGAAAGCCTGTTCCGCGAGTTTTCCATCACCCTGGCGGCGGCCATTGTGGTGTCGTTGCTGGTGTCGCTGACGCTGACGCCGATGCTCTGTGCCCGCTGGCTCAAGCCGCATACGCCGGGGCAGGAAAACCGCCTGCAGCGCTGGAGCCAGCGGACCAACGAGTGGATGGTCGGCAAATATGCCACCAGCCTCGATTGGGTGTTGCGCCACCGTCGACTGACCCTGCTCAGCCTGCTCGTGACGATTGGCGTGAATATCGCGCTGTATGTCGTTGTTCCTAAAACATTTTTACCTCAGCAAGACACCGGCCAGTTGATCGGTTTCGTGCGCGGCGATGACGGGCTATCGTTCAGCGTGATGCAGCCGAAAATGGAAATCTTCCGCCGCGCCGTGCTTAAGGACGAGGCGGTGCAAAGCGTTGCCGGGTTCATCGGTGGCAACAACGGCACCAACAACGCTTTCATGCTGGTGCGGCTCAAACCGATCAAGGAACGTAACCTGTCCGCGCAGAAAGTCATCGAACGCCTGCGCAAGGAAATGCCCAAGGTGCCGGGTGCGCAATTGATGCTGATGGCAGATCAGGACCTGCAATTCGGTGGCGGCCGCGAGCAGACCTCCTCGCAATATTCCTACATCCTGCAAAGCGGCGATCTCGGCGCGTTGCGTGAGTGGTATCCGAAAGTCGTCGCCGCCCTCAAGGCGCTGCCGGAACTGACGGCGATCGACGCACGCGAAGGCCGTGGCGCCCAGCAAGTGACCCTGATTGTCGATCGCGATCAGGCCAAGCGTCTGGGCGTGGACATGGACATGGTCACCGCGGTGCTGAACAACGCCTACAGCCAGCGGCAGATTTCGACGATCTACGACAGCCTCAACCAATATCAGGTGGTGATGGAGGTCAACCCGAAATACGCGCAAGACCCGATCACCCTGAATCAGGTGAAAGTGATCACTGCCGACGGTGCGCGGATTCCACTGTCGACCATCGCTCACTACGAAAACAGCCTGGAAGACGACCGGGTCAGCCACGAAGGCCAGTTCGCTTCGGAAAGCATCGCGTTCGACATGGCCGAAGGCGTGACGGTGGCGCAGGGCTCGGCGGCCATCGAGCGGGCGATTGCCAAGGTCGGTTTGCCGGAAGACGTCATCGCGAAAATGGCCGGTACCGCCGATGCATTTGCCGCTACCCAGAAGAGCCAGCCGTGGATGATTCTCGGCGCGCTGGTGGCGGTGTATCTGGTGCTTGGCGTGCTGTATGAAAGCTACATTCACCCGCTGACCATTCTCTCGACCTTGCCGTCGGCCGGGGTCGGGGCGTTGCTGTCGATCTATGTGCTGGGCGGCGAGTTCAGCCTGATCTCCTTGCTCGGGTTGTTCTTGCTGATTGGCGTGGTGAAGAAGAACGCGATTCTGATGATCGATCTGGCGCTGCAACTGGAACGGCATCAAGGCATGGAGCCGCTGGAGTCGATCCGCAGCGCTTGTCTGCAACGGCTGCGACCGATTCTGATGACCACCCTGGCGGCAATCCTCGGCGCCTTGCCGTTGCTGCTGAGTCGTGCCGAAGGGGCTGAAATGCGTCAGCCGCTGGGCCTGACCATCATCGGCGGGCTGGTCTTCAGCCAGGTGCTGACGCTTTACACCACCCCGGTGGTTTACCTCTATCTCGACAATCTGCGCCATCGGTTCAACCGCTGGCGTGGAGTGCGTACCGATGCTGCTCTGGAAACTCCGCTATGACTGACCGTTCGCTTATCAACCTTGCTGCACCGCTGATTACAGCCCGAGGCTCGCGTTTGCTGAGCCTGTCGCTGTGCGTGGCGATGCTCAGTGCCTGCGCCATCGGCCCGGATTACCAGCGTCCGCAAGCCGCCGCGCCGGCACAGTACAAGGAAGCGGCTGGCTGGCGTCAGGCCAATCCCAGCGATTCTCTGGCCCGTGGTGCCTGGTGGGAGCTGTATGGCGATCAGCAGCTCAACGGCCTGATCGAAAAACTCAACAGCGCCAACCAGACTGTCGCTCAGTCCGAAGCCCAGTACCGCCAGGCCCAGGCCTTGGTGCGCAGTGCCCGGGGGGCGTTTTTCCCGACGGTGGACCTGACGGTCGGGAAAACCCGTTCCAGCCAAGGCACCGGTAGCAGCAGCTCAAGCCTGAGCAGTTCCTCCAGCGGTATTCGCGACACCTACACCGCGCAGGCCGGGGTCAGTTGGGAAGCGGACGTCTGGGGCAAATTGCGCCGAGGCCTGGAAGCCGACACGGCCAACGCCGAGGCGAGTTTTGCCGACCTGGCGGCGATGCGCCTGAGCCAGCAATCGGAGCTGGTGCAGAACTATCTGCAATTGCGGGTGATCGACGAACAGAAACGCCTGCTGGAAGCGACGGTCGAGGCCTATCAGCGTTCGCTGACCATGACCGAAAACCAGTACCGCGCGGGTGTCTCCGGCAAGGACGCAGTGGCCCAGGCCACCACTCAGCTCAAAAGCACCCAGGCGGAAATGGTCGACCTGATCTGGCAGCGCGCGCAGTTCGAGAACGCCATCGCTGTACTGATTGGTCTGCCGCCAGCCGAGTTCAGCCTGGCGGAAACCAAAGACATCCCGGCATTGCCGCAGGTGCCGCTGAGCCTGCCTTCGCAGTTGCTGGAACGCCGCCCGGACATCGCCTCCGCCGAGCGCTCGGTGATGGCCGCCAACGCCAATATCGGCGTGGCCAAAGCCGCCTATTACCCAGACCTGACCCTGAGCCTGAACGGCGGTTATAGCAGCAGCACCTCTAACAACTGGATCAGCGTGCCGAACCGCTTCTGGTCGGTCGGCCCGCAACTGGCCATGACCCTGTTCGACGGCGGGCAGCGCTCGGCAGAAGTCGATCGCAGCGAAGCGGCCTATGATGAAACCGTCGCTAAATACCGCCAGACCGTGCTCGACGGCTTCCGTGAAGTGGAAAACTATCTGGTGCAGCTCAAGGTGCTGGAAGACGAAGCCAAGGTGCGTCAGGAAGCCCTGGAGGCGGCGCGCGAATCCTTGCGTTTGACCCGGAATCAGTACCGGGCCGGGCTGATTGCTTATCTGGATGTGGTGGTGGTTCAAGCCACGGCGTTGAGCAACGAGCGCAATGTGCTGAGCTTGCTGCAGAGCCGCTTGATCGCCAGCGTGCAGTTGATCGCCGCACTGGGCGGCGGGTGGGACGGGCAGCTTCAGGTGAGCGACAAGCAATAGCGCATGATCGTTCCCACGCTCTGCGTGGGAATGCCTCACCGGACGCTCTGCGTCCGCTTCTGCATGGGACGCGGAGCGTCCCTGGCTGCATTCCCACGCAGAGCGTAGGAACGATCATGTGCCTTGAGCTACCGGCGTTATCATCTTGATGGCCTTTTGATGACTTTGTGAGTGCGTTCGTCCGCGGAATCAGTACAATCGCCGACTTTGCTCCCTGTGAACGAACGCGGCACGGCGGGGGCGGTCGCGAGAAGTCCCATGCTCATCGGTAGTTATTCCTTTACGCTGGTTTTCATATCGCTCTGTGTAGCGATACTTGCCTCTTATACCGCGCTAGACCTCACCGGTCGCATCGCCACGGCCAAGGGGCGGGCGGTGCATCTGTGGACGGCGGGCGGCGCTTTTGCGATGGGGGTTGGCGTGTGGTCGATGCATTTCATCGGCATGCTCGCATTCACATTGCCGATCGACCTGGGCTACGACATCACCCTCACGTCGCTGTCGCTATTGATCGCGGTCCTGTCTTGCGGCTTTGCCCTGTGGCTGGTCAGCCAGCCACAATTGCCGGCCTGGCAACTGGCGTTCGGCGCGCTGGTCATGGGCGCTGGCATCAGTGCGATGCATTACACCGGCATGGCCGCCATGCGCATGCAGCCGGGCATCGATTACGACCCCGCACTGTTTAGCGCCTCGCTGCTGATCGCCGTCGGCGCGTCGGGCGCGGCATTGTGGATCGCTTTCCGCCTGCGCCAGCACACGCCGTATGTTCGCCTGTTCCGCGGCGGTGCAGCGATTATCATGGGCATCGCCATCGTTGGCATGCACTACACCGGCATGGCCGCGGCACGCTTTGCCGACGGCAGTTTCTGTGGTGCGGCGGTCGACGGCTTGAACGGCAAGGGCCTGGACAACCTGGTGCTGATCACCACCCTCGCGGTGTTGAGCATCGCCTTACTGACGTCGATCCTCGATGCGCGGCTGGAGGCTCGTACCGCGGAGCTCGCTCAATCACTGACCGAGGCCAATCGCGAACTCACCCAGCTGGCGCTGCACGACACCCTGACCGGGCTGCCGAACCGGGTGTTGCTGGCCGACCGTATCGATCAGGCGATGTCGAGGGTGCAGGAGCAGGGCGGCTGTTTTGCGTTGATGTTCATTGATCTGGATGGTTTCAAACCGGTCAACGATGCCTTCGGACACCACATGGGCGACCAGCTGCTGCGTGAGGTCGGCCTGCGCCTGCGTGAAGATTTGCGCAGCCAGGACACCCTGGCGCGGATCGGCGGTGATGAGTTTGTGCTGCTGGTGCAACTGACCGAGCCGAACGACGTACTGAGTCTGGCGGCCCGTCAGGTCGGGCTGATCGGGCGTTCGTTCCGGGTGGCGGAACATGACTTGCAGATCTCCGCCAGCGTCGGCATCGCGCTCTACCCTGGTAACGGTCAGACCGCCGAGGAATTGTTGATGAACGCTGACGCCGCGATGTACCACGCCAAGGGCGCCGGGAAAAATGGTCATCGTTTCTTCGATGCCTCGATGAACAGCAACGCGCGCAAACAGCTTCAGTTGCTGCAAGACCTGCGCAACGCCGTCGATCAGCAGCAGTTCAGTCTCTATTACCAACCCAAGTTCGACGCCGGCAATGGCCGAGCGGTGGGCGCCGAGGCGTTGTTGCGCTGGATGCACCCGACGCAGGGCATGCTGCAGCCGGACAGCTTCATCGATCTTGCGGAGAAGACCGGGCTGATCATTCCGATCGGCGAGTGGGTGCTCAACGAAGCCTGCCGTCAGATGCGCGAGTGGTACGTGCTCGGTTACACCGACTGGCGCATCGCGGTGAACCTCTCGGCCTTGCAGTTCTGCCACGCCGGATTGGTGCAAAGTGTCGCCAAGGCCCTGGCCACTCATCATTTGCCGGCCAACAGCCTGACCCTGGAAATCACCGAAACCACCGCCATGAGCGACGCCGATGCGAGCATGACGGTGCTGCAGGAACTCTCGGAAATGGGCGTCGACCTCTCCATCGATGACTTTGGCACCGGCTATTCGAGCTTGATGTACCTCAAGCGTTTGCCGGCCAATGAACTGAAGATCGACCGGGGATTCGTCCGCGATCTGGAACACGACAGCGACGATGCGGCCATCGTCTCGGCCATCGTCGCCCTTGGCCAGGCGCTTGGCTTGCGGATCGTGGCCGAAGGGGTGGAAACCGATGTCCAGCAAGACTTCCTGACCCAACTCGGATGCGACTCGTTGCAGGGTTACCTGCTGGGGCACCCGCTGCCGGCCGATCGCTTCATGGCCGATATTCACCGTGGGGAGCAATTGGCTACTGGTTGATGGACCCCTGTGGCGAGGGAGCTTGCTCCCGCTCGGCTGCGAAGCAGTCGCAAAACCAGTCGACCTGGTAGGTCTGAAAAAATGAGGGGGCCGCTGCGCGCCCCAGCGGGAGCAAGCTCCCTCGCCACAGAAGCATCTTCAGCCAAAGGGATATTTTCACTTCAGATTGCCATCAGTGCAGCCATTGACGCAGGTTCATGCAAAACCCGCCGATGGCGGTTATTCTTGGCCCCGACTGCTTACGCTTGTAACGGGGGAAATGCCAGCATGGACAAAGTCATCGTCATCACCGGCGCAAGCCGCGGAATTGGTGCCGCCACGGCCCTGTTGGCCGCGGAACAGGGCTATCGGATCTGTATCAACTATCAGTCCGACGAACAGGCGGCGCACAGTGTGCTGGAACAAGTCCGCGCACTCGGTGCCCAGGCCATTGCGGTACGCGCTGATGTCAGTATCGAAGACGAAGTGATCGGCCTGTTCCACCGCGTAGACACCGAACTCGGTCGGGTCACGGCGCTGGTGAACAACGCCGGCACCGTCGGGCAAAAGTCGCGGATCGACGAAATGTCTGAATTCCGTATTCTGAAAATCCTCAAAACCAACGTCCTGGCGCCGATCCTCTGCGCCAAACACGCGATCCTGCGCATGTCGCCCAAACACGGCGGGCAGGGTGGCAGCATCGTCAACGTGTCGTCGGTCGCTGCCCGCTTGGGCGCCCCCAGCGAATATGTCGACTACGCCGCGTCCAAAGGCGCGCTGGACACCTTCACCATCGGTCTGTCCAAGGAAGTGGCGGGCGAGGGGATTCGCGTCAACGCCGTGCGGCCGGGTTACATCTACACCGATTTCCATGCATTGAGCGGCGATCCGGATCGGGTCAGCAAGCTGGAATCGGCGATCCCGATGGCCCGGGGTGGGCGACCGGATGAAGTGGCTGAGGCGATTGTGTGGTTGTTGTCGGATAAGGCTTCTTATGCGACCGGGACTTTCGTCGATCTGGGTGGTGGGCGTTAATTTCCGAATTTGTGTTGTCCCGGCGGGCCTCATCGCGGGCAAGCCACGCTCCCACAATGAACTGTGTTGGTCAAAAAGCTTGTGAACGACGCAGATCCTGTGGGAGCGCGGCTTGCCCGCGATGAGGCCGGTGCCGACAACATCGAACTTTCAGAACGACCGCACAATCCGCCCCAACGTCTCCATCGCCTTCTCCGAATCCTCAGTCCACGGGCTCCCGTAATTCAACCGAATACAATTCCTGAACCGCTGGGTCGGTGAAAAGATCGGCCCCGGCGCAATGCTGATCCCTTGTGCCAATGCCATCTGGAACAACTTCAACGAATCCATCTGCGCTGGCAGCTCCAGCCACAAAAAGTACCCTCCCGCCGGCTGACTGACACGCGTCTGGGCCGGGAAGTAGCGGGCGATGGCAGCGAGCATGGCGCTTTGTTGCTCTTCCAGGGCGTAACGCAGTTTGCGCAGGTGTCGGTCGTAGCCGCCGTGTTGCAGGTAATCGGCGATGGCGGCCTGGGCGGGCATTGAGGCGCAGAGGGAGGTCATCAGTTTCAGGCGTTCGATTTTCTGTGCATACCGCCCGGCGGCGACCCAGCCGATGCGATAACCGGGGGCCAGGCTCTTGGCGAACGAACCGCAATGCATCACTAGCCCTTCGGTGTCGAAAGCCTTGGCCGGTTTCGGCGCTTGTTGGCCGTAATAGAGCTCGGCGTAGACGTCGTCTTCGATCAGCGGCACCTGATGGCGGCGCAACAGCTCCACCAGTTCCTGTTTTTTCGCCTCGGGCATGGTCGCGCCCATGGGGTTCTGGAAACTGGTCATGCACCAACAGGCTTTGATCGGATGCCGTTCCAGGGTTTGGGCGAGTACGCCGAGGTCGATGCCGTCGCGCGGGTGGACCGGAATTTCCACCGCTTTGAGCTTCAGCCGTTCCAGCACTTGCAGGCTGGCGTAGAACGCCGGGGCTTCGATGGCCACCAGGTCGCCGGGTTCGGTCACGGCTTGCAGGCACAGGTTCAACGCTTCCAGCGCACCGTTGGTGATCAACAGTTCTTCCATCGGCAGCATCAGCCCGCCGACCATGTAGCGCAGGGCGATTTGTCGACGCAGTTGCGGGTTACCCGGCGACATGTCGGTGACCACCATGCGCGGGTCCATTTCCCGGGCGGCACTGGCCAGCGAGCGAGACAGGCGTTGCAGCGGGAACAGTGTGGGGCTGGGGAAGGCCGAGCCGAAGGGCACGGTGTTCGGGTCCTTGATCGAGTCCAGCACCGAGAACACCAGTTCGCTGACGTCGACTTCGGTGGATTCGTTGACCTGGCTGCTGATCACCGGCTCCGAAAACGGGCTCGGTGCATGGGTATTGACGAAGTAACCGGAACGCGGCCGGGCGCGGATCAGACCACGGCGCTCAAGCAGGTAATAGGCCTGGAACACCGTGGACGGGCTGACCCCGTAAGTCTGGCTGGCGTAGCGCACCGACGGCACCCGCTGGCCGGGACCGAGGACGCCGGAGCGGATCAGTTCAGCGATGTCATCGGCGAATTTTTCGTAGCGTTTCATCAAAGACCCGGTTTGAGGTTATTCAGTTGGTGCGCTGTTGTGGCGAGGGAGCAAGCTCCCTCGCCACAGAGGATCGCATCTGACAGAGGACTGCATCTGACAAAGGATTGCATCTTAATGGCTCAACGGTTCATCGGTGCAACAAACCGGCTCTTGGCCACGCTGTTGATGTCTGGCTCATCGCTGTCGACAATCTTGAAACTGATGTTCTGCGAGCTGCTGCTCGGGCGATCCGTGGTCATGGCCACCGATACCGGCACGTCGACGATCTCTCCGGGGGCCAGGCTCAGTTCAGTCTTGCCTTGCAGCTGGAAACCGTCGCCATCGACCAGCGTCAATCGATAATCCTGACGTTGCTGGGTCTTGTTGATGACCTTCAGGCTATAGATGTTTTCGATCTGGCCTTCACTGTTCTCGCGGAACAGGCCACGGTCCTTGCTCACGTCCAGCGACACCATCGGCCGCTCCACCAGCGCCAGGGCGAGAGCGCCGATCATCACCAGCAACACGGCGGTGTAGCCGATCAGTCGCGGCCTCAGAAGGTGGGTCTTGCCACCCTGCAGTTCATGCTCCGAGGTGTAGCTGATCAGCCCACGGGCGTAGCCCATTTTGTCCATGATCGAGTCACAGGCGTCGATGCACGCGGCGCAACCGATGCATTCCATCTGCAAACCGTCGCGGATGTCGATGCCGGTCGGGCAGACTTGCACGCACAACTGGCAGTCGATGCAATCACCCAGTCCGACCTCGGTGGGTTTGACGTCACGTTTGCGCGGACCACGGTTTTCGCCGCGGGCCACGTCGTAGGAAATGGTCAGGGTGTCCTTGTCGAACATCACGCTCTGGAACCGTGCATACGGGCACATGTGCATGCACACCGCTTCGCGCAGCCAACCGGCATTGATGTAAGTGGCCCCGGTGAAGAACAGCACCCAGAACAGGCTGACCCCGCCCATTTGCAAGGTCAGCAGTTCTTCGGCCAGCGGCCGGATCGGTGTGAAATAGCCGACAAAGGTCAGGCCAGTGAGCAAGCTGATCGCCAGCCACAGGGTGTGTTTGGCCGAGCGGCGGATCAGTTTGTTCAGGCCCCAGGGCGCGGCTTGCAGCTTGATTCGCTGGTTGCGCTCACCTTCGGTGATCTTCTCGCACCACATGAAGATCCAGGTCCAGGAACTCTGCGGGCAGGTGTAACCGCACCAGACTCTGCCTGCGAACACTGTGATCGCAAACAGGCCGAACGCAGCAATGATCAGCAGCGCCGACAGCAGAATGAAATCCTGTGGCCAGAAGGTCGCGCCGAAGATGTGGAATTTGCTTTCAGAGAGGTCCCAGAGCACTGCCTGGCGGCCACCCCAGTTCAGCCACACGGTGCCGAAGAACAGCAGAAACAGAACCCCCGCGCCACTCATGCGCAGGGTGCGGAACAAACCCGTGAAGCTGCGGGTGTGGATCAGGTTGTCGCTGGACTTGGCCTTTATCTTTGGACGCAAAGGCTCATTGCTTTTTAAAAATGAGGAATTTTCAACGGTTCGGACGGGGATTCTATCGCTCATGGTCTTTCGCTCATCAGCCTCCATCAGGCCTGAGCACTATGACCAGCGATCTGTTTGCATAACAGACTCAGCTAAAGCAATAAAAAGCGGATCAGATGAGTTTCTGGCACCCGCCTGCGACAACTTGATGCACCCGCAACGGCTGGCCGCAAACGCCTATGCCAGGTGTTTGCGGCGTGTGTTGATGCGGGTCAGTCAAATCACCGAATCACTGTCCGTGGCCTTCAAATGCCGGCGACCGTCCGCTGCGCCTGCTACGGTCAATGCATCGGCTTCTGCTTCGGTGATGTAGATGCGCTGGCCGTCGAGGTCCACCGCCGACATGGATTTTTCCGCGTCGGTGATGATGGTGACGTCGGGGCAAAGACGAATTTCTTCGCCGTTCCTGGTGATGAAGAAGCAGGTCTGGTTTTCGATACGCACGGTCATGGGGGGGGCCCTTTTTTTGCAGGTTCTAGATCGTTAGGACGCATCTGCCGCTCATCGTTCTGTGCAACCGATTAATGGTGGGGGCGGTCCACCTTATATCGAGTGACTTCCATTGATCATCACAAGGACTGCGCCATGGACGCTTGGTGGCACGAGGTTTGGGTGACGCTGCAAGCAGAGTTCGCTGACATCGGCGACGCGTCGCAACTGACGCGCATTACCGTGCGATTGCTGATGGCTGCCTTGCTGGGCGGCATTCTCGGTTTTGAGCGTGAACAGAAGGGCAAGGCCGCCGGGATTCGCACCCATATGCTGGTGGCGCTGGGCGCGGCGCTGTTTGTGCTGGTGCCGCAGATGTCAGGATCCCAGGCCGACGCCATGAGTCGGGTGGTGCAGGGCGTGATCGCCGGCATCGGCTTTCTCGGCGCCGGGACTATCCTGAAAAACACCGATGGCGACGAGGGTCATGTCAAAGGCCTGACCACCGCCGCCGGTTTGTGGATGACGGCGGCCATTGGCGTTTCGGCCGGGATGGGCCGCGAGGCGACAGCAGTGCTCAGTACATTGCTGGCGCTGGTGATCCTCGGTGTGATGCCGGTCGTGGTGCGCCAACTGGAAAAGGATCGCCCCCCGCACGACTGATCACTCAGGGGTGACGATTTCCGGCGGCTGGACGGTCGGTGGCTCTTCGCGCGGTGGCGGGTTGGTGCCCGGCGGTTCCTGTTCGGGGACGGGGGCGGGCTCGGTCGGCGGTGTTGGCTGTGTCGGCGGTACCGTCGGCTCATCGATGTTCGGATCGGGTGTCTCGGCCGGGATTGGAATACTCATCGATACAGTCTCCAGTGGCAGATGGCGTGAGTCGTGCTTAAGTTGGTTGACCCATACACAGGGAATTTGATTCCCCGAAAGACTTGGCAAATCCCTCTGAACTTTTACCGGCGCCTGCTGTTCGGAACTTAAGTGAGTTCATGTCGGGGCAGACCGCTTCGTGTGAACGACGACCAGGCACAAGAGCGTCCTTGGGGCGTTAAGGAGAGATGCTCGATGACCGCTGAAAAACCCACAGAGTTGAGCTACAACCCGCATATACCGCTGTCGCAGGCGTTACTGCTACCGCGGATCGTGATCGAAAACACCATGCCGACCCTCGATGGCGGGCAATTCGCCGTTAAAGCCGTGATTGATCAGGACGTGGTGGTGACCAGCAAGGTGTTTGCCGACGGTCACGACAAGCTGGCCGTGCGCATCCGCTGGCGTGCCGAGGGCGACGAAACCTGGCAGAGCGAGGTGATGGCCGAGCTGGGCAATAACGGCTGGCAGGGCCAGTTTCGTGTGCAGAAGCAGGGCCGTTATGTGTTCTGCCTCGAAGCCTGGATCGATCAGTTCGCCAGCTTTTGTTATGAGCTGAAAAAAAAGCACGACGCCGGCGTCTCGGTCAGCCTGGAATTGCAGGAAGGGCGCACCCACGTCCAGCAGGCGGCCGAACGCTCTGAAGGCCCGCTCAGTGAACAACTGGCGGCGTTGCACCATGAGCTGTCCGGTCTGCTCGAAACCGAGCAGGTCGCCTTGTTTCTGCACCAACGCAGCGCGGACTTGATGGCCCAGGCCGATCATCGTCCCTTCCTGAGCCTGAGTCCGGAATATCCGGTGGACGTGGAGCGAGATCTGGCGCAGTTCGCCAGTTGGTATGAATTGTTTCCGCGCTCGATCACCGACGATCCGGCCCGTCACGGCACCTTCAACGACGTGCATTCGCGGCTGGCGATGATCCAGGACATGGGCTTCGACGTGCTGTATTTCACGCCGATCCACCCGATCGGCCGCAGCTACCGCAAAGGCCCGAACAATTCGTTGATCGCCGGCCCCGACGATCCAGGCAGCCCGTACGCCATCGGCAGTGAAGAGGGCGGGCATGAGGCGATTCACTCGGAACTGGGTACTCGCGAAGATTTTCGCCGGCTCGTCGCGGCCGCCGCCGAGCACGGGCTGGAAGTCGCCCTCGATTTCGCGATTCAGTGCTCCCAGGACCACCCGTGGCTCAAACAGCACCCGGGCTGGTTCAACTGGCGGCCAGACGGCACGATCAAATACGCCGAGAACCCGCCGAAGAAATACCAGGACATCGTCAACGTCGATTTCTATGCCGTGGACGCGATTCCCAGCCTTTGGATCGAGTTGCGCGACATCGTCGTGGGCTGGGTCAAGGAGGGCGTGAAGCTGTTTCGCGTCGACAACCCTCACACCAAACCGTTGCCGTTCTGGCAGTGGATGATCGCCGATGTGCGGGCGCTGTATCCCGAGGTGATCTTCCTGGCCGAAGCCTTTACCACCCCGGCGATGATGGCGCGTTTGGGCAAGGTCGGTTACTCCCAGAGCTACACCTATTTCACCTGGCGCAACACCAAGACCGAGCTGGCGACTTACTTCACCGAGCTCAACGAGTCGCCGTGGCGTGAATGCTACCGGCCGAATTTTTTCGTCAACACGCCGGACATCAACCCGGCGTTCCTGCATGAATCCGGACGCCCCGGTTTTCTCATCCGTGCTGCGCTGGCGACCATGGGGTCCGGCCTGTGGGGTATGTATTCGGGGTTTGAGCTGTGTGAAGCGGCACCGGTGCCGGGCCGGGAGGAATACCTCAACTCCGAGAAGTACGAAATCCGCCCACGGGACTTCAATGCGCCGGGCAACATCATTGCCGAAATCGCCCAGCTCAACCGCATCCGCCGGCAGAACCCGGCGTTGCACACGCACTTGGGCCTGAAGGTCTACAACGCCTGGAACGACAATATTTTGTACTTCGGCAAACGCAGCGTCGACGGCAGCAATTTCATTCTGGTGGCGGTCAGCCTCGATCCGCATCACGCCCAGGAGGCAAACTTCGAATTGCCGCTGTGGGAAATGGGCCTGCCCGATGATGCCGTCACTCAGGGCGAAGATTTGATGAACGGCCACCGCTGGACCTGGCACGGCAAGTACCAGTTCATGCGGATCGAACCGTGGCATCTGCCGTTCGGGATATGGAGGATATCCGCCTTTTGAATACACCGCGCGTCCTGTGGCGAGGGAGCTTGCTCCCGCTCGGCTGCGAAGCAGTCGCAAACCCGGTGAATACGGTGCAACTGATGAACTGCAATGGGGTTGCTGCGCAACCCAGCGGGAGCAAGCTCCCTCGCCACAAAGAGCCACCCTCGGCAGCAGAGTGTTTCGCCTTAGTGGCTTTATTGAATTCAACAGGAGTTACAAATGGCGAAGAAACCCAGGTCAGCCACTTTCATCAAGGACCCGCTCTGGTACAAGGATGCGGTGATCTACCAGGTTCACGTTAAGTCTTTTTTCGACTCCAACAACGACGGGATCGGCGACTTTCCCGGCCTTATCGCCAAACTCGATTACATTGCCGATCTGGGCGTCAACACCATCTGGCTGTTGCCGTTCTATCCCTCGCCACGACGCGACGATGGCTATGACATCGCCGAATACCGTGGCGTACACCCTGACTACGGCACCATGGCCGATGCCAAGCGCTTCATTGCCGAGGCCCATAAACGCGGGCTGCGGGTGATTACCGAACTGGTCATCAACCACACCTCGGACCAGCACGCGTGGTTCCAGCGCGCGCGCAAGGCCAAGCCCGGTTCGGCGGCTAGGGACTTCTATGTCTGGTCCGATAACGATCAGAAATACGACGGCACCCGCATCATTTTTCTCGACACCGAAAAGTCCAACTGGACGTGGGACCCGGTGGCCGGCCAGTACTTCTGGCACCGCTTCTATTCTCACCAGCCAGACCTGAACTTCGACAACCCGCAGGTCATGAAAGCGGTGCTGTCGGTAATGCGCTATTGGCTCGACATGGGCATCGACGGTCTGCGGCTGGACGCGATCCCGTACCTGATCGAGCGCGACGGCACCAACAACGAAAACCTGCCCGAGACCCACGACGTCCTCAAGCAAATCCGCGCCGAAATCGACGCCAACTATCCCGACCGCATGCTGCTGGCCGAGGCCAATCAGTGGCCGGAAGACACCCAGTTGTACTTTGGCAACACCTCTGCCGACGGCCAGAACGGCGACGAATGCCACATGGCTTTTCACTTCCCGCTGATGCCGCGCATGTACATGGCGCTGGCTCAGGAAGATCGTTTCCCGATTACCGACATTCTGCGCCAGACCCCGGAAATTCCCGCGAACTGCCAGTGGGCGATTTTCCTGCGCAACCACGATGAGCTGACCCTGGAAATGGTCACCGACCGGGAACGCGATTACCTGTGGAATTACTACGCCGCCGACCGTCGGGCGCGAATCAACCTGGGGATTCGCCGGCGTCTGGCGCCGTTGATGGAGCGTGATCGTCGTCGCGTGGAGCTGCTTAACAGCCTGCTGCTGTCGATGCCCGGCACGCCGACCCTGTATTACGGCGATGAAATCGGCATGGGCGACAACATCTACCTCGGTGACCGCGACGGTGTGCGCACGCCGATGCAATGGTCGATCGACCGTAACGGCGGGTTCTCCCGCGCCGACCCGGCCAGCCTGGTGTTGCCGCCGATCATGGACCCGCTCTATGGCTACCTGTCGGTCAATGTCGAAACCCAGGCCGGTGACCCTCACTCTTTGTTGAACTGGAACCGGCGCCTGCTCGCGGTGCGCAAGCAGTCCAAGGCCTTCGGTCGTGGGACGCTGAAGATGCTCTCACCGAGCAATCGACGGATTTTGGCGTATACCCGCGAATTCACCGGCCCGGACGGCAAGCACGAGGTTATTTTGTGCGTGGCCAACGTGTCCCGCAGCGCGCAAGCGGCGGAACTGGATCTGTCGGCTTACGTCGGCATGGTTCCGGTGGAGATGCTGGGTGGCAATGCGTTCCCGCCCATCGGCCAGTTGAATTTCCTGCTGACGCTGGCGCCTTATGGCTTCTATTGGTTCGGGCTGGCGGCGGAAAACCAAATGCCAAGCTGGCACGTGGAGCCGGCGCAAAGCCTGCCGGACTTCACCACCCTGGTGCTGAAGAAACGCATGGAAGAGCTGCTCGAAGCGCCGTCCCGCCACACCCTGGAACAGGGCATTCTGCCGAGCTGGTTGCAAAACCGCCGCTGGTACGCCGGCAAGGACGGCATCATCGACAACGTTAACCTCGCTTACGGCGTGCGTTTCGGCGATCCGCAGCATCCAGTGTTGTTGGGGGAAATCGACGTCACCAGCGGCGGTCAGACCAGCCGCTATCAGTTGCCGTTCGGTTTTATCTCCGAGGAACAGGTTGGCGCGGCGTTGCCACAGCAATTGGCCCTGGCCCGGGTCCGGCGCGGGCGTCAGGTCGGTTTGATTACCGACGCCTTCAGCCTCGACAGCTTTGTTCATGCCGTATTGCAGAGCATGCAGGCCAGCATGGTATTGCCGTCGGACGGCGGCGAGATCCGTTTCGAGCCGACCGACGCACTGACCAGGCTTGGCCTGACCGCCGAGTCGGAGGTGCGGTATCTGTCCGCCGAGCAATCCAACAGTTCGGTGGTGATCGGCAGCAGCCTGGTGCTGAAACTGATCCGCAAGGTCGCGTCAGGCGTGCACCCGGAACTGGAAATGAGTGCGTACCTGACCCATGCCGGTTTCCAGAATATTTCGCCGCTGCTGGGCGCGGTGATTCGTCGCAACGCGGCAGGCGAGGACACGTTGCTGATGATCGCCCAAGGCTACTTGAGCAATCAGGGCGATGCGTGGGAGTGGACCCAGAACAACCTCGAACGGGCACTTCGCGACGAACTCGCCGATGCCGTGTCGGAGCAAGAGCAGCACTACAACGCCCTCGGCGAGTTGAAGGATTTTGCCGGCATGCTCGGGCAGCGCCTGGGGGAAATGCATCAGGTGTTGGCAGCCCCGAGCGCCAACCCGGACTTCGCGCCACAAATCACTACCCAGAAAGATGCCCTGGCGTCAGCCAAGGACGTGACGGCGCAACTGGAACATGCCCTGAAGCTGCTCAAGCAGCATCAAACTGAACTGAACACCGCGGATCAGGCATTGGTCAGTCGCTTGCTGGACAACAAAAAAGCCATCCTCAACCATGTTCAGGAGTTGGGTAAGAAAGCGGCTGGTGGCCTGCGCATTCGCGTCCATGGTGACTTGCACCTGGGGCAGGTGCTGGTGATCAAGGGCGATGCCTACCTGATTGATTTCGAGGGCGAGCCGGCGCGGCCGCTGCATGAGCGCCGAGGCAAGCACAGCCCTTATAAAGATGTCAGCGGCGTGTTGCGCTCCTTCGATTATGCCGCGGCGATGGCGATTAACGTGCACAACGTCGATAACACTGCCGACGCCCAAGCGGCGCGTCAACGGGTCGCCGATCGTTATCTGAAAGAGGCGCGGCAAGCATTTGTCGACGCTTATCGGCTGGCGGCAGCTAGTCTTGCTCATGCATGGCAAGATCCTGAAGGCGAGGACGCCGCGCTGGCGTTGTTCGGACTGGAGAAGGCGGCTTATGAAGTGGCCTATGAGGCTGAAAATCGCCCCACCTGGCTGCCCGTGCCGTTGCACGGTCTGTACGGGTTATTGAGTGGGCTCAAACCCTTTTCCGATCTTGGTGGAGAGTAGTCATGAGTATCTCGAACAAGGAACAGGGGCACGTGGAACAGGCGCTGCTGCCCAGAGCGCGGGATATCGATGCGTTGGTACGCGCTGAGCATCGGGATCCCTTCGCAATTCTCGGCCCGCACAGCGATGGCGCTGGCGGGCAATTCATTCGCGCCTATCTACCGGATGCCTTGAGCGTGCAAGTGGTGGACAAGGAATCCGGGGAAGAGCTCGGCAGCCTTGAGACCACCCAAACCCCGGGGCTGTTCGTCGGGCACTTCGAGCGCGCTCGGCCCTATTTGTTGCGAACCCGTTGGGCGGGTGGCGAGCAACTCGCCGAGGACCCTTACAGCTTTGGTCCGTTACTCGGCGAGATGGATTTGTACCTGTTCGCCGAGGGCAATCACCGGGACTTGAGCAGTTGCCTCGGCGCGCAGCTGAAGACGGTCGATGGCGTGGAGGGTGTGCGCTTCGCCGTGTGGGCGCCGAATGCCAAAAGGGTTTCGGTGGTTGGCGATTTCAACGTCTGGGACGGTCGTCGTCATCCGATGCGTCTGCGCCATCCCACCGGTGTCTGGGAGTTGTTCATTCCGCGCCTGCAAGCGGGGGAGGCCTACAAATACGAAATTCTCGGCGCCCATGGCATTCTGCCGCTCAAGGCCGACCCGATGGCCCTCGCCACTGCACTGCCGCCCGACACTGCATCGAAAGTCGCCTCGCCGCTGAAAATCGACTGGCAGGACCACGCCTGGATGCAGTCGCGGGGCGAACGTCAGCGAACCAGCGCACCGTTGTCGATCTACGAATTGCACGCCGGTTCCTGGCAATGCGAGCTGGATGATCTGGGCGAGGTCGCCCGTCAGTACACCTGGCCCGAGTTGGCCGAGCGGCTGATTCCTTATGTGAAGGAGCTGGGTTTCACCCACATTGAACTGATGCCGATCATGGAGCATCCGTTCGGTGGCTCCTGGGGGTATCAACTGCTGTCGCAATTTGCCCCGAGCGCCCGTTACGGCACGCCGGATGAGTTCGCTGCGTTCGTCAATGCCTGTCACCAGGCCGAGATCGGTGTGATCCTCGATTGGGTGCCGGCGCATTTTCCCACCGATACCCACGGCCTGGCACAGTTCGATGGCACCGCGTTGTATGAGTACGGCAACCCGCAGGAAGGTTTTCACCAAGACTGGGACACACTGATCTACAACCTGGGCCGCACCGAGGTGCACGGCTATATGCTGGCGTCGGCGCTGCACTGGCTCAAGCATTTCCACGTCGATGGCCTGCGCGTGGACGCAGTGGCGTCGATGCTGTATCGCGATTACTCGCGCAAGGCCGGCGAATGGGTGCCCAACCGTCACGGCGGTCGGGAGAATCTGGAGGCCATTGATTTCGTCCGCCATCTCAACGATGTGGTGGCCCTGGAAACGCCGGGCGCGTTGGTGATTGCCGAAGAGTCCACGGCGTGGCCGGGTGTCAGCCAGAGCACGCAACAGGGTGGGCTGGGTTTTGCCTATAAGTGGAACATGGGCTGGATGCACGACTCGCTGCATTACATTCAGCAGGATCCGGTATACCGCGCCCATCATCACAACGAGCTGAGTTTCGGCCTGGTGTATGCCTGGTCCGAGCGCTTCATCCTGCCGATTTCTCACGATGAAGTGGTGCATGGCAAGCATTCGCTGATCGACAAGATGCCCGGCGATCGCTGGCAGAAGTTTGCCAACCTGCGGGCTTACTTGAGTTTCATGTGGACGCATCCTGGCAAGAAACTGTTGTTCATGGGCTGCGAGTTCGGCCAGTGGCGCGAGTGGAATCACGATCAGCAACTGGACTGGTATCTACTGCAATACCCGGAACACCAGGGGGTGCGAAAACTGGTCGGTGACCTGAATCGGTTGTATCGCGAAGAGCCGGCGCTGCACGATCAGGATGATGCGCCGCAAGGCTTCCAGTGGTTGATCGGCGACGATGCGGTCAACAGCGTCTACGCCTGGTTGCGCTGGAGCAAGGAGGGCAGGCCGGTGTTGGTGGTGGCCAACTTTACCCCGGTACCGCGTCAGTCCTATCGTGTCGGCGTACCGTTTGCCGGGCGTTGGGTCGAGTTGATCAACAGCGACGCCGACACTTACGCCGGGTCCAATTACGGCAATGGCGGCGGGGTGTTCACCGACGAAGAACCGAGCCATGGCCAGGCCCTCTCACTGGAGTTGAATTTGCCGCCGTTGGGAGTGTTGATTTTGCGGCCGGAGGGTTGATCCAAAACCGCCTTCGCGGGCAAGCCTCGCTCCTACAGATCACCTGGTACCGTAGGAGCGAGGCTTGCCCGCGAAGGCGTCGCACCAGACAACACACATCTTGAAACTTCCACTCACCACCGCATCCGCACCCCAAGGCTGCCAATCAACCCGTTCAAATCATTGTCATCCACGTCGCTGCTGTAATCGGCGCTGATATACAGGCTGACCAAGGGCGTCACTCTGGCTACCAAACCCAGACCCACATCCACCGTCGAGGATTTGCGACTGCTGCTGATTTTGTCGACCTGATCCAGGCTCACGGTATTACCGGTGTATACCGTGTGCCACACGTTGGTGCGCACATAGGGTTCGACCGGCAGGCCATTGATATCGTAACTGCCTTTCAAGCGTGCACCGACCCGACCGCTCCAGGACGACATGTCGCTGGAGGAGCCGTTGCCGGAGCCGGCATAGGGCGTATCCAGCGTAATGCGTTGATTGATCAACTGCGCCTGGGGTTCGATCACCCAGTTATTACCCAGGCCAATCGGGAAACCACCTTCCACCGACAGCGTCACCGCGCTGCCTTCGGTGGCTTGTCGGGCGCCCTGGTCATTGCGACTGTAGCCGTTGACCCGGCCACCGCTGGCCGTCAAGTCTACGTGCCAGCCTTGCGGGCCGGTCAGGCTCCAGTAGGCGCCGAGACTTTGGCCTTGGAGGTTGAGCGTGTCATGGCCGGGATCGGCAAGCGCGCGACTGGTCAGCAGGCCGTGGTCATTGCCCTGGAATTGGGTGGTGCCGCCGATCAGTCCGACCCGTTGGGTATGGCCGCCGTTGCTTTGTACGGTCAGCAGCGCCGGGCCTTTGAATTCACTGGAACCGGAGATAGAAGAACCCTGGGCCAGATAATCGGTTTGGCCCTGCCGTGAGGTCTTTCCATAGACGTGGTCCCAGGCCGAAGGCGCGGCGTCTTCAACCGTCAGGCGTGAGCTTTGCAAGTCTGGATTGACGCGTAAGCGGCCGGAATACGTGGCGGAACCGGCGGGCAAGGTAAAGGTTGGCAGTGCCTGGTTGTACCAGAGGGGTGTTTCGTCCTCGGCAGACGAGGCCCGCACCTCCATGGATGAGCACAGCAGGAGTGAACCTGTAACCGTGCAAAAAGTGATTTTGATCTCTTGTGAGGTGAATGAAGTTTTCATGGGGGTCTACCTTGCAATCGCATGCGTATCTCGCTGTGGCGTCTCTCCTACCCCGAATGAGGGGCGACCGAATGGATTGAGGCAAGGTCAGACCCGCCCGTTTTTACAGGAGTCTGGAGGCTTGCCCCTGATGGATTTCCGGGGGTAGTAAGCACTAGCTAAGAAGACTGCTGGCACTGCGTCAAGAAAGTGGCCGATAAGCGGTATGGCTATTTTAGTAGTTGTAAGTGACTGATTTTTGGCGCGTATATAAGTTGTTGTTTGTGCGAAAAATCATCTCGAAAGGCACGGGTCAGACGTGTTGAATAGGGGCTATCGGTTGTTTGACGGATGATCCGGTGCAGGATAAACAAACGGCATCGGCGCGCTATTGCTGTCATTTTTTCTGTCAGGGTTGGCAGTCCTTGGCGACTGCTGCTTGACGCTGCTACAGGCGCACCTCCACCGCCAGCGGCAAATGGTCCGACAGGTGCGTCCAGGGTTTGTGGCCGAGTATTCGCGGTTCATGACTGCTGGCATTACGCAAGTAGATCCGGTCCAGGCGCAGCAGGGGAAAGCGCGCCGGGTAAGTTTTCGCCGGCCGGCCATGATGGCGTTCGAAGGCTTCATGCAGGTAGTCGCGCCGGGCGAGGGCGGCGTTGCCTTGCAACTGCCAGTCGTTGAAGTCGCCGGCAATAATCACCGGGGCCTCATCGGGCAGCGACTCGAGCAACAGGCAGAGCAACTGAAGCTGGAGTTGTCGATGGCTTTCCAACAGGCTCAGGTGCACACAAATGGCATGCACTTCGGCATGGCCCGGCACATCCAGCACACAGTGCAACAACCCGCGCCGCTCAGGACCGGTGATCGAGACGTCGAGGTTGCGAAACTCACGGATCGGGTACTTCGACAGCAGGGCATTACCGTGGTGGCCGTCGGGGTAGACCGCGTTGCGGCCGTAAGCGAAATCGCTCCACATGCTGTCGGCCAGGAACTCGTATTGCGAGGTCAGTGGCCAATCGTTGTAGCGGGAAGAATGCCGGTCGTGCTCACCGACCACTTCCTGCAGAAACACCAGGTCCGCCGAGGTACTGCGTACCGCTTCACGCAGTTCCGGGAGGATGAAGCGCCGGTTGAGGGCGGTGAAGCCTTTATGGGTGTTGACTGTCAGCACTCTGAGTCGATGAACCGCCGCAGGCGTGTTCGATGGCATTGATTCGACGGCTTGGCGTTCGGCATCGCTGGTCACGTTCACTCCTCTGAATCAAGGCTGATGTATGTATGCGACTGATGCATGGGCGAGCAGTTCAGTTTGAGCGACGCCAATCCAATGTGGGAGCGGGCGACTGCGGCGAGGCTTTTGTGGCGAGGGAGCTTGCTCCCGTTCGGCTGCGAAGCAGTCGCAAAGCTTTTGGGGCCGCTTCGCGCCCCAGCGGGAGCAAGCTCCCTCGCCACAAAGGCGCTCTCGCCAAAACATTCCTCAAATGACTTAGACAAACACAATTTCATACGGCAAACGCATGCGCTCCAGCAGTACCCGGGGCACCGACGGGGAGGCGCCGATCATCGGCTCGCCGTCGAGTTGGCTGGCGTAGGCGTAGGTGGCGTGGCTTTTACGTGCGACGGTCCAGGTGTCGAGGCGTACCTTGCGCGCGCGATGCCAGGGGATCAGCCCATGGTCACGTGTCGGCCAGTGCCAGGCCCAGACCGGTATTTCGTTGAGCGTCGCACCGACCAGTGCCGCGGCCCTGGCGCTGGCACGGCCGACGGCGTCGTGGTCAAGGTTGCCGTCTTCGCGCCAGGTGGTGAACACCACATCGCCAGGGCGCAGGTAGCGGACGATGAATTGGGTCAGTTCAGACTCCCGCTCGGCCAGCCCGCTGTCGGTGAAGCCGGCGCGAATCCACTTCAGGCTGTGCATCGGCAATCCGAGCCGGCGCAACGCTTCAACGCTTTCCTGGGGGCGAATTACGCTCAGGCGTTTCTGTGACCACTGTCGCGATCCAAAATGACTGTAGCTACCGTCGGTGATCGAGATCAATTGCAGAGGATGGCCAAGGGCGCATAGCTGTTGCAGGAGGCCGCCGCAGGTCACCACTTCATCGCCAGGATGCGGCGCGATCACCACTGCGCGAGCGCCGGCCGGGACCAGGGTTTCGGTATTGATGACAGGGATGTTGTCCAGTTGCCGGGCGCTGTTCCAGACCTGCGCGGGCAGACCACTTTCGCTGATGGAAACTGTTTTCATAGGCGCTACGTCCTTGTTCTGTCTGGCCCTCAGTCATGCGCATTACTTGCAGGGGAGCAAGCCTGGCAGACCCGTGAAGGCGGGGTAAATAGCAATTGCAGCGCTCCGAACCCTGGATTGCCGCGGGCAGAGTATTGCTCATGGAACGCTATTCGTCGCCCCAGTCTTTGGTCTGATACGATTTTTTTAACCCAGGCTGTGTCAGGTTTCGCAAATAATCACAATTGCTGTAGGAGCGAGGCTTGCCCGCGAAGGCGGTGTGTCAGGTAGCGATGATGTCGACTGACACTCCGTCTTCGCGGGCAAGCCTCGCTCCTACAGTTCCTACAGCTCCTACAGCTCCTACAGCTCCTACAGCTCCTACAGCTCCTACAGCTCCTACAGGATGTTCACTCTTCTTCTTCGCGCTGCAACTCGAACAGCAGCAGCGAACGGCCGGTGACCGAATATTGGTGACCGAACTCGAAGCGTTCCTGGCCACGAATCGACGGTTGATTGGTGTCGATCATGCAGGTCCAGAAACCGCCGTCAGGCACTTCCGGCAGCAGGAAGTTGACGATGTCATGGTGGGCGTTGACCACCAGCAGCAGGGTCGCGTCGGCGCCCTTGCGGCGAATGCCGGTTTCCTGGGCGCGGCCATCGAGCAGCATGCCCAGGCAACGACCGTGGCTTTCCTCCCATTGTTCGGTAGACATTTCGCTGCCGTCCGGGGCCAGCCATGTCACATCTTTGACGCCGATGTCTTCGTTGTAATTGCCCACCAGGAAGCGCCCGCGACGCAGAATCGGATAGGCCAGGCGCAATTTGATCAAGCGTTTGACGAACTTGAGCAGGGCCTTGCCGTCATCGCTCAGGTCCCAATTGACCCAACCGATCTCGCTGTCCTGGCAATAAGCGTTGTTATTACCTTCCTGGGTGCGGGCGAACTCATCGCCGGCCACCAGCATCGGTGTGCCCTGGGACAGCAGCAACGTGGCGAAGAAGTTACGCATTTGCCGCTGGCGCAGCTCATTGATCTCGGGATCGTCGGTAGGGCCTTCGACACCGTGGTTCCAGGACAGGTTGTTGTTGCTGCCGTCCTGATTGTTCTCGTCGTTGGCTTCGTTGTGCTTGTCGTTGTACGACACCAGGTCGTTGAGAGTGAAGCCGTCATGGGCGGTGATGAAGTTCAGCGAGGCATACGGCCGACGTCCGCGCTGGTTGAACATCTCACCGGAGGCGGTCATGCGGTTGGCGAAGTCGGCAAGCTGGCCGTCGTCGCCTTTCCAGAACGCGCGCACGGTGTCGCGGAATCTGTCGTTCCATTCGACCCAACCCGGCGGGAATTTCCCCACCTGATAACCGCCGGGGCCACAGTCCCAGGATTCGGAAATCAGCTTCACCTGGCGCAACACCGGATCCTGACGGCAGGCCACGAGAAAGCTGTGGCGCTCGTCGAAACCGTCGTGGTAGCGGCCGAGGATGGTCGCCAGGTCAAAACGGAAACCGTCGACGTGCATTTCCGTGGCCCAGTAACGCAACGAGTCGGTGACCATTTGCAGCACGCACGGGTGACTCAGGTCCAGGGTATTGCCGGTCCCGGAATCGTTGATGTAGTAGCGCTTGTCGTCGGGCATCAGCCGATAGTAGGAGGCGTTGTCGATGCCGCGCATCGACAGGGTCGGGCCTTGTTCGTTGCCCTCGGCGGTGTGGTTGTAGACCACATCGAGGATGACTTCCAGATTGGCCTCGTGCAGGTGCGCGACCATCTCCTTGAACTCGGCGATCTTGCCGCTGGCCAGGTAGCGCGGGTCCGGGGCAAAGAACGCAATGCTGTTGTACCCCCAGTAATTGGTCATGCCTTTGTGCAGCAGATGCTGGTCATTGACGAAGGCATGAATCGGCAGCAATTCCACGGTCGACACGCCGAGCTTGCGGATGTGTTCCAGCACGTCATCGACCATCAACCCGGCGAAGGTGCCGCGCAGGTTCTCGGGGACGGAGGGGTGACGCATGCTGAAACCGCGTACGTGAGTCTCATAAATGATCGTCTTGTCCCACGGCACGCTGACCCGATGGTCGTGGCCCCAGGTGTGGGCCGGGTCGATCACTTTGCATTTGGGCACGAAGGGTGCGCTGTCCCGTTCATCAAAACTGAGGTCGGCGTCAGGATGGCCGATGGTGAAACCGAACAGCGCTTCGGACCATTTCAATTGGCCGACCAGTTGTTTGGCGTAGGGGTCGATCAGCAGCTTGTTGGGGTTGAAGCGATGACCGTTGGCCGGGTCGTACGGCCCATACACGCGATAACCGTAGATCAACCCCGGATGGGCGTCGGGCAAGTAGCCGTGGTAGATCTCGTCGGTGTATTCCGGCAACTCGATACGTTCGATCTCCACCTCGCCAGCGTCGTCGAAGATGCACAGTTCGACCTTGGTTGCGTTAGCCGAAAACAGCGCGAAATTGACCCCCAGACCATCCCAGGTTGCACCTAGCGGGAAGGGCAAGCCTTCACGTATCCGCGAGGCCTCGGCATGAGGCTCGGGCGCGGTTTTCTTTGGACTGGTCATAAATGCTCCTGCATTGGGGGGCTGCACTGGACCGCAATGAATCGGGCCGTGGTTTGCGAGCTGCGGTTTTGCGCGGGCGAGCGCGCCCTCGATGGCGAGGGGCACGCCGCGAAATCAAGCGGGGCAAGGCGGCAAGCGTCAGGCCGTGGGCGGTTTACGCGCAGCGCGAGGCTTTTTCTCGGCGGTTTTCTTCTCGCCCGGCGGGATCACCGCCGAAGCCGCGGCGGGTTTGGCTTTGGGCTTGGCTTTGGCCTTTAGTGTTGGTTCGATGCCCTTGGCATTGACCAACTTGCCATCCGGCTTGCCGGCAGCGGACTTGGTGCCGGCGGTTTTGCTGCCGCTCGCTTTCGCGGATTTGCCGGGTGCCAGGCGTTCGGCTTCGACCAGTTTGCAGGCCATCTCCCAATGGCGTTTTTCCTGGCCCACGGGTTTGCCCTCGGACTCCCAGATTTGATAGGCAAATTCGCGGATGCGTTTATCGTCGGTACTCATCGCAATGCTCCTGAACTGAACTCAAGCTTGGGTCGTTTGGATAATGAGATTGACCGGGAAATCCCCCAGCGCGGCGCTGACCATCAGCTCCCTGTGTTTTGTGACTGCGACGCTTGCAAAAAGTCCCTTCAGATTTTCTTCAGGCGCGGCGAACGTCAATTTGATTCGGGTATCGCCCCACCGCGGCGCGTCAACCTGTGGTTTGGCACTGTTTTCCAGCAGTTCGGCACAGCGTATCGGTACGATCACGATAGCCCGTTTTCCCTGCCATTCACGAGCAAACGCCAGTACCCGGTGAGCCTGGCTGCCGAGGACTTCAAGGGCTTGATACGCCCCTTTTTGAAACAGCCCGGCATGCTCGGCCCTCCGGTGTAACGCCTCGGCGATCAAGGTTTGCTTGATGCGCCCGTCACGCCAGTTCGCCAACAGATCGGGCAGGTCCAACTGTACGTGCATGGCCTGCTGACGACAGACGTAATCCACCGGCCGGCGGTTGTCCGGATCGACCAGCGTGAAGTCCCAGAACTCGTTGCCCTGATAGAGGTCCGGTACCCCCGGCACAGTCATTCGCAGCAAGGTTTGCGCCAAGCCATTCAATGCACCCGGGGCGGCGATGCTCTGCGCCGCCGCCCCGATGGCCATGCGCAGTGGCTGGCCTTCGGGGCTGAGCAGCAGGCGTTCGAGAAACCCATGGGTCGCCTGTTCATAACCCTCGTTTGGCGCGCTCCAGCTGCTTTGCAACTTGGCTTCGCGCAGGGCTTTCTGTTGCCACTGCCAGAGGCGTTTGGCGTAGTCCTCGAGCGCGGGCTGATCGTCGCTGCGCAGTTCCAGCGGCCAACTGCCGAGGATCGCTTGATAGAGAATCAGCTCGTCGCCCGCCGAGGGCGCACCGGGTTCAGCGCGCAATTCGTCGGCCAGGGTTCGCCAGTGTTCGACCTGTTCGGCATACCAGGCGCTGCGCTCGCTCAACACGGCCAGCCTAGCGCGGGTGTCTTCGCCGCGTTTGTGGTCGTGGGTCGCGGTGGTCAGCAGGTTGTCGGGAAATTCGGCGAGGCGATTGGCGCTGGCGGCATGGAAGTCAGCCACCGGCGCACTGAACTGCTCGGTGTTGTAGCCGACATCGTTGCGCGACAGCAGCACGGCCGAACGATAAAGCGCGGTGTCTTCCACCGCTTTGGCCGCCGCCGGTGAGGTCAGTTGCTGGAAGCGCACGCAGGCATGCTTGAGCAGTTTGCGTGGGCGGCCCACCGGGTGTTTGCGCCAGGGTTGACCGCCGAGCCAGCCGGACAGGCAATCGAGCACGGGCCAGTCGGCCTCGCCAAGGGTTTGCCTTGCACCGTCCATGGCCTGCTGGAAAAACACCTCGTCCTGGGCGCAGTTTCGGCCCAGCGGGCTGATGTAAGTGCGATACACCGGGAAGTGTACGATCAGTTCCTGCAAGGCCCGACGAATCGCGCCGAGGGTCAGGTCCCGGGTCATCAGATCGTCCCGGGCCACTTGCAACAGGGCGTGGGCGACACTTTCGAAATCCCCGGCGAGGGAGCCGTTGAGAATCTGCTGGCGCGCCAGTTGTGCTTCGTGGCGGAAGTCGGCGGGGCGTTCGCTGTGCCGGCTCCAGAGTTCACCCAAGGTCTGGGCGCCTTCGGGGTCGTGTTGCAGCAACGACAACTGGTTCATGAATTCGTAACCGGTGCTGCCATCGACGGACCAGTCGCGGTGCAGGGTTTCGCCCTCGCCGAGGATCTTTTCGACGTAGATCGGAAGGTGCCGATCCGGTGCCAGGCGATCGACTCTGCGTCGCAGTTTGCGGCAGTAACCACGCGGGTCGGCGAGGCCATCGATGTGATCGATGCGCAGCCCGTCGACAAGACCCTCGGCCACCAGCTCGAAGATTTTTGCATGGGTCGCTTCGAACACCGCCGGGCGTTCGACGCGCAGGCCGCCCAGTTCATTGATATCGAAAAAGCGCCGCCAGTTGATGTCGTCCGCCGCGGTGCGCCAACTGGCCAGGCGATAACTCTGGCGCTCCAACAGGTTGTGCAGGCGCTGGAAACCCTCGGCGGTGAGCGAGTCGTAGGTTCCGACTGTGTGCTGGATGGCCTGAAGAATGGCCGGATCGCTGGCCAGTTCAGCCAGTTCCGTTTTCAGTGGAAGCGCCAGGCTGTGCGCGTCGGTCTGGTAGCTCAAGGTACTGAAGCGGTCTGCCAGGGATTTGAGCTGCTCGGCCTGCTCGGCATCCAGTTGATCATCTGCCTTGAGCAGTTCGCCGTAGTTCGTCGGGCAAATCGGGAAGTGGTGCTCATAGTGCTCGACATAAAAAGCGCCGCGCCGGGCATCGAAACGCAAGGGCAGGGTGCCGTCCTGCAAGGCGATGCCGTAATCGCTGCCCAAAAAAGGCAGCAGCAATTGGCCTTCCATCAACGGGTCGGGAGAGTGCCACTGAATGTCGAAGAACTCGCCGTAAGGGCTCAGTCGCCCCCATTCGAGCAAGTCGAGCCACCAAGGGTTGTCGCCACCGCCGACGGCCATGTGATTGGAGACAATGTCGAGGATCAGCCCCATGTTCTGTTCGCGCAATGCACCGACCAAACGGCGTAATGCAGCTTCGCCGCCCAGTTCAGGGTTGACGGTGGTCGGGTCCACCACGTCGTAGCCATGCATGGAGCCTGCGCGGGCGGCGAGCAGCGGCGAGGCATAGACGTGGCTGATGCCTAGGCTGGCGAAGTACGGCACCAGCGGCACCGCCTGATCCAGAGTGAAACCTTTATGAAATTGCAGCCGCAGAGTCGCCCGCAGCGGTTGGTTGAACGGTTGATTCATTGGTCACGCTCGGCCGCCTGAAGTCGCGCACAGGCGAGCAGTTCCAGGCGCCGGGCGGCGTCCGGATCATCGAGCAGGGCTTCGCTGTCGCCGGGCAGCCTGCGCGACCAGTTGGGATGAGTGTCGGTGGTGCCGGGCAGGTTGGCCTGCTGTTCGATACCCAAGGCATCTTCCATTGGCAGCAATACCAGCGGCGCGCGGGTATGGCCGAGGAAGCGGATCGCGGCGTCGAGCACCTGATCGGTTTCGTGGGACTCTTCGCGGAAATTCTGCGGGTCCTCGCTCAGCACCCGACGCAAACCTTCGCGCTCGCGCTCACGGTGTTGGCGCCATTCGATTTCCCCCGGGGCGTCGACCAGATTCAAGCGCGCGCTCCAGTCGATATCGCGGCCATGCCACCAGCCATTGAGCGTCGGCAGGTCATGGGTGCTGGTGGTTGCCAGGGCGTTGTCCGGCCAGTCGAGAATCGGCTTGAAGTGAGTATTGTCCTGTTCGAACAGCAGCACGCGCATGCCGAGAATCGAGCGCGCGATGAGTTTTTCGCGCAAACCCTCGGGCACGGTGCCGAGGTCTTCGCCGAGCACGATGGCCTGATGTCGATGGGATTCGAGGGTCAGCAAGCGCAGCAGATCGTCCACCGGGTAATAGAGGTAGGCACCGTCGCTGGGCGGCGCGTCGTTGGGGATCACCCACAGTCGTTGCAGGCCCATGACGTGATCGATACGCAGGCCGCCGGCGTGGGCGAAGTTGGCCCGCAGCATTTCGATGAACGCGCGAAAGCCGTTGCGCACCAGACCTTCGGGGGAGAACGCGGAAATGCCCCAGCCCTGGCCGGAACGGTTGAGGATGTCCGGTGGCGCACCCACGGTCAGTGAGGTGAGCAATTCGTCCTGACGACTCCAGGCCTGGCTGCCGCCGCCGTCGGCGCCCACCGCCAGGTCGGCGATCAGGCCGATGCCCATGCCGGCACCGCGGGCGGCGGTCTGGGCGCGTTCCAGGCTGCGCGCGATCAGCCATTGGCAGAACGCGTAGTAGCCGATGCGGGTCGAGTTTTCTTCGGCAAAATGCGCCAGAGCGGTGCTGCGCGGGTCACGCCATTGTTCGGGCCACTCACGCCAGTCGAGGCTTTCACCGTCCCGCGCACGGACTTCCTGGATCGCTTCAAAGCGGCAATGATTTTCCAGCGCTTCGCC
This sequence comes from Pseudomonas sp. GM102, assembly GCF_000282555.1. Lineage (NCBI taxonomy): Bacteria > Pseudomonadati > Pseudomonadota > Gammaproteobacteria > Pseudomonadales > Pseudomonadaceae > Pseudomonas > Pseudomonas sp. GM102. The sequence goes on from NZ_AKJB01000061.1 coordinate 133,752, forward strand.
ACCGGCATGGCGGAAGCTGCTGAAGTCTGGGTGCAAGGGGTGTTCGCCGTGGGTGAATCCTTCATACAAGGCTTCGAGCAAGCGGTGCTTGGCTTCGGCGGCGGTGGGCCAGTCGATCAGCGGCTGTGCTTCAAGGTGCTTGAGTTCAGCGGCAAGGCCGGTGGCGTCGATCGCGGTGCGCAGGGCTCGCTCACCGAGAATCGCACCGGGCGCCGCGTAAAGGCTATTGAGGAACAAACGGCTGGACGGCGAGTAAGGGCTGTACCGCTGGGTGTCGCCGCTGAACATCGCGTGCAGCGGGCTGATTGCCAACGCTTCGGCGCCCCGTTCGCCGGCCACCCGGGCCAGATCTTCGAGGGCCTGGGTATCGCCGAAACCGCCATCGCCGGGACGGCGCAACGAGTACAACTGCACGCTCAGGCCCCAGGCACGCGGGTTCTGACTGTCCACCGCGTCGCCGACGCTGTAGCAGCGCTGGGGTGCCACCGCCAGGGTGAAGGATTGATCATCGATGCTGACGTGCTGATAACCCACCGGCACCAGCCCGGGCAACACCGCGTTGTCATCGAGCTTCAAGTTGATCCGTGAACCGTCTTCGAGATGGATTTCACACGGGGTTTGCGGTTCGAAGTAGTGGGCCAGGTCCAGGCCGACGCCCACATCGCAGGTCAACAGCGGCGGCAGGTGCCGGGTTTGTTGCACTTCCTGCAATTGCAGCAGGCTGGCGTCGATCTCCTGGGCAGTGTTGGCGGGATGGCCAAGCCCGCTGAGCACCGAGCGCAACACCGCCGGGGTGACTCTCTGTGGACGGCCATTGGCATCGATCCAGTCGACGGCCAGGCCTGCCAGGCTGGCCAGTATTTCCAGTTGCGCATTGCTCATGGGCGCTCTCCATCCGGGGGTAGCAAAGGGGCTGCGGCCGTGAGGCTGACTAGCGCGCAATACGGGGCAAGTGTGCCCTGATTTAACAGACCGGCCGATTGTGGCGGGTGTTCGAACAGCAATGTCGCGTCGGCCTGTGGGGTGTGGACCACGGGCGCATCGCTGAGGTTCAGGTCAATGCGCAACTGACTGCCATCGCCCAACCGCCAGCGCGCCGTCACCGCGCCCTCGGCCAGTACCTGCGCACCCAGCGCCTGGGCGCCGGGCAGGTGCGCGATGATGTGTCGGTGGCGGATCTTCAGCAGTTGGCGATACAGCTCATAAACCGGCGATTGGCGGCTGGCGCTCAGTTTCGGCCGTGAAGCTTCGAAGGTCTGCGTCGCGTTCGGGTCGGGAATCTGCTCGCGTTTGTGCGGATCGGCAAAGGCGCTGAACGCCGCGAATTCATTGCGTCGTCCTTCGCGCACCAGTTCCGCCAATTCACCATGGTGGCTGGTGAAGAATAGAAACGGTTGCTCGGCGGCGAATTCGTCGCCCATGAACATCAGCGGGATCATCGGCGACAACAGCAGTAACGCGGTGGCGGCGTAAAGGGCATCAGGATGGGCCAACTGATGCAGGCGCTCGCCAAAGGCGCGGTTGCCGATCTGGTCGTGGTTCTGCAGGAACAGCACGAAGGCCGTGGGCGGCAAGTGACCGCTCGGCTCACCTCGCGGCGTACCGTGGCGGGTGATGTGGCCCTGAAACACGAAGCCCTGGCTCAGGCAACGGGCGAGCTGTTCGGTGGGCTGCCGGGCATAGTCGGCGTAATAGGCATCGGTTTCACCTGTGAGCAGAACGTGCAGGGCGTTATGGCCGTCGTCGTTCCATTGCGCGTCGAAACCTTGCTCCAGCAGGCTGGCCTGGTTGTGTTCGTTTTCCGCCATGAGCCACACGTGCCGCGCCGGATCGGTTTGCCGCCGCACCCGTTGTGCCAGCTCTTGAAGAAAGTCCGGGTCTTCGATGGCGTGTACCGCGTCCAGACGCAGGCCGTCGAAGCGGTACTCCAGCAACCACATCAGCGCGTTGTCGATAAAGAAGTCGCGCACCTCACGCCGCCGGAAGTCGATGGCCGCGCCCCACGGGGTGTGTTTGTCTTCGCGGAAAAAGCCTTCTGCGTAGCGATGCAGGTAATTGCCGTCGGGGCCGAAGTGGTTGTAGACCACGTCGAGAATCACCGCCAGGCCATAGCCGTGGGCCGTGTCGATCAGGTGTTTGAGTTGTTCGGGCGAGCCGTAGGATGCTTGAGGCGCGTAAAGTAAAACTCCGTCATAGCCCCAGTTACGCTCGCCGGGAAACTGCGCCAGCGGCATCAGTTCGATGGCGGTAATACCCAGCTCAACCAGGTGTTCCAGATGCTGCTCGACCTCGCGGAAACCGCCGAGTACGCCGACATGCAGTTCGTAGATCACCGCCTCATTCCACGGTCGACCTTGCCAGGCGCTGTGTTGCCATCGATAGGCGAGGGGATCGACCACCACGCTGTGGCTGTCGATATCGCCCGCCTGGGCGCGGGAGGCCGGGTCCGGCACCGTAAGCTCGCCATCGATGTTGTAGCGGTAGCGGGTACCCGCGGGGCAGCGGGTCTTGATCACAAACCAGCCATCGGCCTGAGGCAGCAGTGGCAGGGATTGTCCATCTTCCAGTTCGAGACTGACAAAAAACGCATCTGGCGCCCACAAGGCAAAACGCGTGTGTTCGGCGTCGAGCATGATTGCGCCGTGGGGCCAGGTCTCAAGGGTCCGTAACGGCATCGTTGAAAGCCTCTTACTGTTTGCCCGATTTTCCCAGCGCTTTAGCCACCAGTTGTTCGTAGAGTTCGGCGTAGGGTTCGACTGCCTTGCACCAGTTGAAGGGCGCCGCCATGGCTCGGCAACGCATGGCGTTGAGCAGACCGGGGAAGGCGAACACCTTGAACGCGCGGCCCAGGGCTTCGCGATAACTCTCCACGGTGGATTCGTTGAAGAGGAAACCGGTCACGCCGTTTTCGATGGTGTCGGCCAGGCCGCCGGTATTGCGGGCCACTGGCAAAGAACCGAAGCGCTGGGCGTACATCTGGCTCAGGCCGCAGGGTTCGTAACGCGAGGGCATCAGCAGGAAATCACTGCCGGCGAACATCCGGCGGGCGTCGGTTTCATTGAAGCCGATGTGCACGCCGACTTGCCCGGGGAAGCGCAACGCCAGTTCACGCATGGCCTGTTCTTCTTCCGGCTCGCCACGGCCGATGATCGCGATCTGCCCGCCGTTGGCGACGATGTATTCGGCGACGGCTTCGGTGAGGTCCAGGCCTTTCTGGTAGACCAGCCGCGAGACTACGGCAAACAGCGGACCCTCGGAGTCGTCGAGGTCGAACAGCCGGCGAACGTGCGCGGCGTTGACCGCTTTGCCTTCCCAGTCGCCGATGCCGAACGGGTGGAACAGGTGCGGATCGGTCGCTGCGTCCCAGCTTTCATCGATGCCATTGGGAATCCCGCTGAGCAGGCCTTGCTGGGTCTTGGCGGCGAGAAAGCCGTCGAGACCGCAGCCGAAGGCTGGCGTGGTGATTTCCTGGGCATAGGTGGCGCTGACGGTGGTGATGTGGCTCGAGTAGGCCATGCCGGCCTTGAGGAACGACATCTTGCCGTAAAACTCCATGCCTTCCTGTTGCAAGGCATGCAGGGGAATACCGAGTTCCGGGCACGAGCCGAGGCTGGTGACGCCTTGGTAGGCCAGGTTGTGGATAGTGAACAGGGTCGGGGTGCGTTGGCCACGCCAGTGCATATAGGCCGGTGCCAGGCCAGCGGGCCAGTCGTGGGCGTGCACCAGGTCCGGGCACCAGTGAATTTGGGCGAGGTTGGCGGCGATATCGGCTGCTGCGAGGCCCAGTCGGGCGAAACGAATATGGTTGTCCGGCCAGTCGCGGCCGTTGTTGGCGCCGTAAGGCGAACCTTCGCGCTCGTACAGTTCAGGGCAGATCAACACGTAAATGACCAGACCGTCGGGCATGTCCATGCGCCCGATCTTGCAGGGCGGCAACGCTGCGTGCCCGCCCAGTTCACCGATGATATGAATCGGGTTTTCGCTGTTCATCACTTGCGGATAACCGGGGATCAGCACACGGACATCGTGCAGATGCGCCATCGCCCGTGGCAGTGCGGCGGAAACGTCGCCAAGACCTCCGGTTTTTACCAGGTCGGCAATCTCCGAGGTGACGAACAGGACTTTCTTCTTGTTGGGATTCTGACTGGCTACCGGTGCCAGTGTCTTGGGGGCGGGCGCGTTGACCGATTTGGCACTGAGGACACCGACGGTGCTCGTTTCCCCGACCTGCTGATGAGCACGTTCTCCCTGGATATCTAAAGCCGCACTGATCATATGAATCTCCCGTGTTGTTGATCTAATTCTAGGTCTGGCACAAACGGTGTTCGTGGCCAAATCCTGTGGCCGGGCGCAAACGCGCTACGCATCGGTGAGCAAGTGCTGCCCATGCGCTGAAGCAGAATGGGTGAAGTGGCTGTTGCAAGGAATGCACCAGTCGCTGTGGCCCTACTCTTAACCTGACTCGCGGCCAGTACCAAAAGTTTCGATTATTTTCACCGAATGACCGACCGGTTTTACCCCGCGAAAATGAGTCTAGGCCAGAACTTAGAGCAGGGCCGGTCAACTGCGAAATTGTTCGACAATCGGTTGGGAGAGGGTACAAAACATGCGGGCTTTTTGGGGGAGCGCACCGACGAAGGGCAGGTTGGGTTTTGGGTGTGGGTCAAATCGGGACCGGGAGGTCACGATAAGCGGGCGTGATGGGATGTGGGTTGCACCATTGCGGTGCGTAGGGTTTTAAGGATATGTGGTGGGGTTGAGGGCCTCTTCGCGGGCAAGCCTCGCTCCTACAGGTATCATGCGTATCGCGCGAATCTGTAGGAGCGAGGCTTGCCCGCGAAGAACGATAACGCGGTCTTAGCTCAGAATCCGGATCGGCTCCCCAGCCGCCCAGGCCTGTATGTCCTCGATCATCTGCGAAAAGAACAGTTGGTAATTCTGCCGGCTGACATACCCGACATGAGGCGTGGCCAGCACATTGTCCAGCGTCCTGAAAGGATGATGACGGGGCAACGGCTCGTGCTCGAACACGTCCAGCGCCGCGCCCGCCAGGCGTTGTTTCTGCAGTGCCTTGATCAGCGCCGACTCATCGACAATCGGCCCACGGGCGGTGTTGATCAGCCATGCCGTGGGTTTCATCCCGTCCAGTGCTTGAGCGTCCACCAGCCCTCGGCTGCGCTCGCTGAGCACCAGATGGACCGACAGCACATCGGCCTGCTCGAACAGCTCCTGCTTGCTGACATAGGTGACGTCGACTTCGGCAGCCCGTTCGGCGGTCAGGTTTTCGCTCCAGGCAATCACCCGCATGCCGAACACCTGACCGAACCGGGCTACCCGTTGACCGATGCTGCCCAGACCGAGAATCGCCAAGGTCTTGCCCTGCAGGTCGCCACCCAACCCTTGTTGCCACTGACCGGCGCGCAAGGCGTTGGCTTCGCCCACCAGGTTGCGGGTCGCGGCCATGATCAGCGCCCAGGTCAGTTCGGGGGCGGCGTGTTTGTAGCTGTCGGTGCCGCACACCTGAATGCCCAGCGCGGCGGCGGCTTTCAGGTCCAGTGCGGCGTTGCGCATGCCGCCGGTAACCAGCAGTTTGAGTGCGGGCAGGCGGCGCAGCAGGTCTTCGTCGAACCGGGTGCGCTCACGCATTACGCAGATCACCTCGAATGCGCCGAGCCGTTCGGCCAGGGTTTCGTTGTCGGCCGGGTAGTCATGGATAAAACTCACCTGACCGATGCTGTCCAGCACCGACCAGTCCACCACATCGCGAGCCACGTCCTGCCAGTCATCGATCACCGCAATCTGCACCGCCATCAGCCTTACCTCATCAACGAACGGGATTGGTTTTGTTTAGCCAGTCGAGTAATGCCTGATGGAATTTGGCCGGTTCCTCCATCTGCGGCGCGTGGCCAAGGCCTGGGAATTCAATCAGCGTCGACTGGGGAATCAGTTTCGCCACGTGCTTGCCGAGCACCTCGTAGTGACCGAGTGTGGCCTTGACCTCGGGTGGTGCAATGTCGCTGCCGATGGCCGTGGTGTCGGAGGTGCCGATCAGTAACAGCGTCGGCACCTTCAGGTCCTTGAACTCGTAGTACACCGGTTGGGTGAAGATCATGTCGTAGATCAGTGCCGAGTTCCACGCGACTTGCGTATGCCCCGGTCCTTTATTCAGGCCGGCCAGCATGTCCACCCAGCGGTCGAACTCGGGTTTCCAGCGGCCGCCGTAATAAGTGTTGCGTTCATAGCTGCGGATGCCGTCGGCGCTGAGCTTGAGTTCGCGTTCGTACCATTGATCGACCGTGCGGTACGGCACGCCGAGGGCTTTCCAGTCTTCCAGGCCGATGGGGTTGACCAGCGCCAGTTGTTCGACTTGATCGGGGTATTGCAACGCATAGCGCGTGGCGAGCATACCGCCGGTGGAGTGCCCGAGCAGGGTGGCTTTCTGGATGCCCAGGGTCTTGAGCAGTTGCTGGGTGTTGCTCGCCAGTTGCTGGAAACTGTATTGGTAATGGTCCGGTTTGTTGGAGGTGCAGAAGCCAATCTGGTCCGGGGCGATGACCCGATAACCGGCCTCGCTCAGCGCCTTGATCGAGCTGTCCCAGGTCGCGCCGCAGAAATTCTTGCCATGCATCAGCACCACGCTGCGTCCATTGACCTTGCCTTGGGCGGCAATGTCCATGTAACCCATCTGCAGGGATTTGCCCTGGGACTCAAAGGCGAAGTGCTTGACCGTGTAGGGGTACTCGAAGCCCTGAAGTTGCGGGCCGTATTCCGGTGTTTCGGCTTGAGCGATGAGGGGGAGCGCAGCGGTCAGCAGCAGGCCGGGTAACCAGCGGGAGAGAATGGGCGACATGGGCGAACTCCACAGGAAATCTGCCGATGCTGGATCGGCATGATTAGGGCGACATTAAACACAGGCAATGGCAGCTGCTACAGAACCATCGTTCAACCCATCCATCCCAGCGTAGCCAGGGCCAACACACCGTAGCGGGCGCCCTTGGCGAGTGTCACGATCATCAGGAAACGCCCCAACGGCTCGCGCATGACACCCGCCACCAGCGTCAGTGGATCGCCGATGATCGGTACCCAACTGACCAACAACGACCAATGACCGTAACGCTGATAGTGCTTTTGGGCTTGCTCGAGATGGCGGGGGCTGACCGGAAACCAGCGCCGGTCGCGAAACCGCTCGATGCCACGCCCCAGCCACCAGTTCAGTAGCGAGCCCAGCACATTGCCCAGCGTTGCCACCGCCAGCAGCGACCAGAGCCAATACTGGTCGCTGAGCAGCAACCCCACCAGCACCGCTTCGGATTGCAGTGGTAGCAGCGTCGCGGCACCGAATGCTGCGAGAAACAGCCCTATGTATGCGCCGAACATCAATGGGCAGGGTAGTCCGCCACCACCACGTCAGTGCCGTCCTTTTTCAGGCCGATCACTTGGTAGGCATCGCTCATGCCGTCCATTTCCATGCCGGGCGAGCCCATGGGCATGCCGGGGGCGGCAACTCCCAACAGATCGTCACGCTTGCTCAAGGCCAGTACTTGATCGGCAGGTACATGGCCTTCGACGAATTTGCCATTGATAAGGCCGGTGTGACACGACGCCAGGCGAGGTGGCACGCCGTGTTGTTGCTTGAACTGGCTCATGTCGGCTTCGACATGATCTTCAACTTTGAAACCGTTGGCTTCCAGATGGCTGACCCATTTTTTGCAGCAGCCGCAATTGGCGTCGCGGTGAACTTCGATGGGAATCAGGTCGGCGGCCTGGGCCAGGGAAGAGATGAAGAGGGCGCTCAGGGCGGCCAGACGCAGGTGGGTTCGCATGGGGGGCTCGTCTCGGATTGTGACCAAAAAAGATGCATTTTGATCTTTTTCTCTCGCGAAGAGGAGGCGGATTGTTTCGAAGTAATACTGCATGAGTAAATCATTTGTGGCGAGGGAGCTTGCTCCCGTTCGGCTGCGGAGCAGTCGTAAAACAGACGCCTGCGTTCTATCTGGATCCGCGCGGTAACAGATTTGGGGCCGCTGCGCGCCCCAACGGGAGCAAGCTCCCTCGCCACAAGGGGCCATGTCAGCCTGTACCTTGAGCGCCAGCAAGTTGGTTTACCCGACACCCTCGATACAAACTAACCAAGGCGTACATAAAGGCTTGGCTAGTTATCTGCGCCAATATCGAAAAGTTCATGTAGACCAATGAAACCAGGCGCTTTTGGGTATGTATCGCAAATGTATAAGAATTGTAAAAATTGGAAATATTTGTTGGTGACGTTAGAGCACACATCGATACTCGCCCGAACTTAATTCGGTTAAACAAGGAACTTTTATGGTCGCCTCACAAGGACGTCTGTGTGTTTTGGATGATCGGCATCCCGTCACACAGTCGGGAGCCCGGTCATGACCATCGGCTATACAGGTGCCTGGACGAGCAAGGCAGGTTTACTGGTCAAGGATACTGGCAGCGGCAAGCCGGTCACCCACAGCGCCAGGGTCAAGCAGATGCTGGCACTGGTGGGGGACAATCCTAATGCGCTGAATACGGCGAAAATGGATGAACAGAAACTGCACAAGAACATCAAGGGCTTCGATCCGGAAAATGTCTCCGCCAAGCAATTGGGCAATCTCAGTGCCTTCTTGAGAGGCAAAGGCCTGATTTCCGATATTACTTCGATGACCTTGCTTAATGCCGGTGACAAGTTTGACCGGTTTGGCGTACAGAAAGACCCGGATGCGAAATTCAATGCGCTGGAGTATTTCGCCACGCAACTGGACACCATCCAGAACAACAGCATCAAGGGTGACAGGTACGCCGTTGGCCTGATCCCGGAATACAAGACGGCGATCTACGTACTGCAGAACTTGCGAGCTTACGGCAAGGGCAACGGTACGACGGTACCTAATGACAAAGGTGTTAACGCCAAGGCGTGATGTTTGGCCGCGCTGGCCCGCTCGAACTATCGAACGGGCCAGGCACGTGCTATCGGTCAAGCAACTTCATGACTTCTTCCGGATAACGCAGGCCTGCTGTGGCATGGGCCGGGAAAATCGCTTCCAGCGCTTGCAATTCTTCGCGGCTCAGTTTCACGTCCAGCGCGGCCACATTTTCTTCCAGGTATTTACGCTGCTTGGTGCCTGGAATCGGAATCAGGTAATCCCCTTGGGCCAAGACCCATGCCAACGCCAGTTGGCCCGCCGTCACACCCTTGTCGGCGGCCAGGGCCTGAACCTGCTGCACCAGCAACAGGTTTTTTGCGAAGTTTTCCCCTTGAAAACGTGGACTGAAGCGACGGTAGTCGTCGGCTGCGAAATCATCCGGGCTTTTCAGTGCACCGGTCAAAAAGCCCCGGCCCAATGGGCTGTAAGGTACAAAGGCAACGCCCAGTCGCCGGCACGCGGCCAGGCAACCGTTCTCCTCCTGATCGCGGCTCCATAGCGAATATTCACTTTGCAGTGCGCTGATCGGATGAACCTTGTTCGCTCGCTCCAGCGTGGCGACCGAGGCTTCACTCAATCCCAGGTAACGCACCTTGCCGGCCTTCACCAGATCTGCCATGGCGCCGACGGTTTCCTCGATGGCCACCTGCGGATCGATGCGGTGCTGGTAATACAAATCCAGGGTCTCCACGCCAAGGCGCTTGAGGGTGCCGTCGATGGATTTGCGAATGTATTCCGGTCGCCCGTTGACGCCCCGTGCACCGGGGTTGGATGGGTCGCGGACAATGCCGAACTTGCTCGTCAGAAACACCTGGTCACGCTTGCCGACAATGGCCTTGCCGATCAGCTCTTCATTGGTATGCGGACCGTACATGTCCGCCGTGTCGAGCAAATTGATCCCCAGTTCCAGTGCGCGGTGCAAAGTGGCGGTGGCTTCGCGGGTGTCCACGCCCGTGGTGTAGAAATCGGTCATGCCCATGCAGCCCAGCCCGATCGCGCTCACCTGCGGACCGTTTTTGCCCAATTGACGTGTTTGCATGAAATCAGCTCCCTGTGAATTGAAATCCTATTGTTGACCTCGACAGAAATGAGATAAACCGGCTAAAACTACTATCACTATTTGTAATTTCTAAATAATCAGCCGGTAAGCCAAAGCAATGGACCGTTTCAACGCCATGCGCGTGTTCACCCGAATCGTCGAACTGGGCGGCTTTGCCAAAGCGGCGGACAGCCTGCAAATGCCTCGCGCTTCCGTGACCATTCTGATCAAGCAACTTGAGGCACATCTGGGTGTGCAACTGCTACAGCGCACCACCCGGCAGATCAGCCTGACGCTTGATGGCGCGGCCTATTACCCGCGTTGCGTGCGGTTGCTGGCGGATCTGGAAGAGACCGAAGCCGTATTTTCTGCTGCTCGCCACAATCCCAAAGGTTTGCTGCGAGTGGATATGCCGGCGGGAGTGGGGCGTTTGATTGTGATCCCGGCATTGCCGCAATTCACTGCCCGGTATCCATTGATCGAACTGGAAATCGGTTTGAATGACCGGCCTGTGGATCTGATCCGCGAAGGTATCGATTGCGTGTTGCGGGGTGGCTCGACCCTGGACGACTCACTGGTGGCACGGCCGCTGGGCGTGATGGACCAAGTCACCTGTGCGAGCCCGGAATACTTGCAGCGCTGGGGGACTCCGCTGTGTCTGGAGGATCTGAAGGGGCACCAGATGGTGGAATACTTTTCCAATATCACTGGCAAACGCTACGGACTGGAATTTGTACTCGATGACCAGCTACGGTTGATCGACCTGCCCAAGCACGTCTCGGTCAATAGCGCCGATGGTTATCTGGCGGCGTGCGAGGCGGGATATGGCTTGGTCCAGACCCCGTATTATCACGTTGCCCGCCAATTGAATGAGGGGCGTTTGATTGAGGTCCTGAGGGACGTGCCGCCACCGGGTATGTCGCTGACGGCGCTCTATCCTCCTCATCGCCAGTTGTCCCGACGGGTGCGGGTGTTCGTCGACTGGATGGTGGAACTCTGTGCGCAGTCGGCTAATGGTTTTTACAAAAAAGACTCAAGCGCCTGAGCGAGTTCCCTATTATCGATGTTGATAATAACCGGGGCCGCCACGGTCGTAATGGTGGCCGCCATGCCAGCCACCGGGGGGGAAAACGATGCAGCCACTCAGGGTCAGGAGCGCGAGCAGGGGAATCAGCAGTGTGATTCGACGGAACATTTCAAAATCCTCATGGGTTATCGCCGCAATGAAGTCAAAACCCTTCATCGGCTGTAACATGAGACCCCGTTTGCAGCCCCTCATTCCCGCAGAACAGTAGGGGCTTGGCATGCAATCGGATACAAACCGGATACATTTTTTTGGTTCAGGAACCCGCAATGACCCAGTCGCAACGTTTGAAATACTCGATTCTGATTTCCCTGGTGGTACTGGGGATCATGTTCGGCCTTTCCTGGCTGCAAAACGCAGGGATCATCACAGAGCAGCTGTTCCAGTACATCGCCATTGGCGTGGCGGTGCTCGTGGTGGTGATCAATGGTGTGATGCGTCGCAAGGTCAAGCCTTGAGCGACGCCCCCGGGCTGGATTGTTCGCTGTAAAGGACGGCGGCGGCCTGTGGATGGAGGCTGTAGCTTTTGTCCGGATTGAGGGTGATCACACCTTCACCGCACAGGCGTTTCAACACTTCACGGACACTGAGAAAGGACAGGGGAATGTCCAGGTCCAGCAAGTGACTGTGCACGCCACGCACCCCCAGGCTGCGGTCGCTTTCGGCGGCGGTCAGCAAGGCGTCGATGACTTTCAGACGAATCAGGCTGGTACGCAGGCCAAAACTCTTGAGCAAAAGCCTGATCCGTTCGTTGCCGTGGCGTTCGGCTTGTTGATTGAAAACGCCGGAGCCCAGGCTGCTGGCCTTTGGCGCATGGCTACCGTCCGTTGGCAGTTGCGGGTTGTACATGCAAAAACTCCTTTTCAGAGCCTGATCAGGAAAAAGTGATGGGTGCTCTCAATCAATAAGACGAACGAGCCAGGCAAATAATGAAGGCCGATATGTAGAAAATTTGTCGCCAGTACGTCAGCGGCCCGTGAGCCGGGTATAGGGGCACCCTCAAAGGCTTAAATTTTTGCTGTTTGCTTCGTTTTAAGGGGAGGCGCATTGCGTGTCATACGTCTTTTCATCAGGAGCGAGCGTGAATATTTCCAGGCAGTTAACTAGGTTGAGCCTTGCGGGTGTGTTTCTGGGGCTGAGTCTTGCGGCAAACGCACGCAGCCAGCCAGAGCAGGCGACGGCCGAGATTCGTCGAACCAGTTTCGGCGTGCCGCATATTCGTGCCGACAACGAGCGCGGGCTCGGCTATGGCATTGGCTATGCCTACGCTCAGGACAATCTGTGCTTGCTGGCCAATGAGATTGTCACCGTCAATGGCGAGCGCTCACGGTATTTTGGCCCGGACCAGTTTACCGTCGAAGAGCGAGGGAACCTGGCCAGCGATCTGTTTTTCAACTGGCTGAACACATCGCAGGCTGTCGCCGCTTTCTGGCAGGCGCAAACGCCTGAGGTCCGTGAGCTCATCGACGGTTATGTGGCCGGTTACAACCGATCGCTGACAGAGCGTCGAGCGCAGGGTTTGCCGCAGCAATGCCAGGGGGAATGGGTGCGCGCGATTACCGCGCAGGACCTGGTCAAGTTGACCCGACGCCTGTTGGTCGAAGGCGGCGTGGGGCAGTTTGCCGAAGCATTGGCCGGCGCTACCCCGCCGAAAACCGTCGCTCACGTGACGGGCGAACCGGTGTCGTTCCAGCTGGCGGCTTCGCGCATGCAACGCTTTGCTCTGGATCGCGGCAGCAACGCCGTGGCGGTCGGCAGCGAACGTTCGTTCAACGGACGTGGGATGCTGCTGGCCAATCCGCACTTTCCTTGGGTCGGTGGGATGCGTTTCTATCAGATGCACCTGACCATTCCGGGCAAACTGGATGTCATGGGCGCCGCGTTGCCCGGCCTGCCCATGATAAATATTGGTTTCAACCAGCACCTGGCGTGGACCCACACGGTGGATTCGTCCAAGCACTTCACGCTGTATCGTCTGCAACTCGATCCCAAGGATCCGACCCGTTACCTGCTGGATGGCAAGTCTTTGCCGATGAAAAAGCAGACGCTGGCGGTTAGCGTGAAGCAAGCCGATGGCCAGACCCGGCAGATTCCCCATGTGGTCTACAGCTCGCAATTCGGCCCGATTGTGCAATGGCCCGGCAAGCTGGACTGGAACAACCAGTTCGCCTATAGCCTGCGCGATGCCAATCTGGATAACGACCGGGTCTTGCAACAGTGGTATGCGATGAACCGTGCCGCCAGCCTTACTGAATTGCAGGCATCGGTGCACAAAATTCAGGGGATTCCGTGGGTCAACACCCTGGCGGTAGACGATCAAGGGCAGACGCTTTACATGAACCTGTCGGTGGTGCCGAACGTCAATGCCGACAAACTGGCCAAGTGCAGCGATCCGCGGGCCGGACTACAGATGATCCTGCTCGACGGTTCCAACAGCGCCTGCGCCTGGGACATTGACCCGAACGCTGCGCAAAAAGGTATTTACGCAGCAGATAAACTGCCGCAACTGCTGCGCAAAGACTTTGTGCAGCATTCCAATGATTCGGCCTGGATGGCCAACCCGGCACAACCGCTCACCGGTTTCTCGCCATTGATCAGTCAGGACAATCAGCCATTGGGACTGCGTTCGCGCTTCGCACTGGAGCGTCTGGGCACCTTGAGCAAGGCCGGCCCTGTCGCTGCGGCAGATCTGCAACACATGGTGATGGACGATCAGGTGTATCAGGCGGCGCAAGTGATGCCGGACCTGCTGCAATTCTGCGCCGCGGATCTTGGCACCGATGCGCCGACGCTTACGCCGCTGTGTGCCAGCCTCAAGGCGTGGGATCGCCGGGTGAATCTGGACAGCGGACTGGGCTTTGTGCATTTTCAAAATGTCATGGGGTCGTTACAGCAGATCCCTGACATCTGGCGTGTGGCGTTCGACCTGAAGGATCCGCAACACACACCGCGTGGCCTTGCAATTGAACGGCCAGACGTCGCCAAAGCGATTCGGGCGGCGATGCTGGCCTCGGTCGAGCAGGTAAAAAAACTTGGCCTGAAGGCCGATAGCCGCTGGGGCGATATCCAGGTGGTCAGCAGTGGCGGGCAGCAAACGCCGATCCATGGCGGGCCGGGCACGCTGGGTGTGTATAACGCGATCCAAAGCGTGCCGAGAACCGACGGCAAGCGCGAAGTCGTCAGTGGCACCAGCTATTTGCAGGTGGTGACTTTCGATGACAAGGGACCGCAGGCTCAGGGCTTGCTGGCATTCTCGTTGTCCAGCGATCCGGCGTCGAAGTATTCCCGGGACCAGACACTGGCCTTTTCGAAGAAGCAGCTGAATGTGTTGCCGTTTACCGAGCAGCAGATCACGTCCGATCCGCAGTACCAGGCTCAGACGATTCGCGAGCAGGATGAAAAAGCAGGGAAGATCGCCGCGCAGTAATAGCGATAGCGTTCGAATGAAACATGAAGGCCGCACCCCGCAAGGGTGGCGGCCTTCAGCTTTTTGGGACTTGTTGCGGAATTGAATTGAGGACCGGACTACCGTCCTTGTTGCGGGTCAGGTAGACCGGCAGCACCTTGGGTAGCGAAGCCACCAGATTATTGAGCTCTTTGATGTTGTAGATGCCGCCGAGGCGAATCGAGCCGGTGCTGTGGTCCGCGATCATGACTGGCTTGTTCAAATAACGATTGATCAAGGGCAGGGCATCGGTCAGCGTCAGATCATCGAGCACCAGTTTGCCGCTGCGCCAGGCCAGTGAATGGTCGTTGACAGAGGTCTGGCTGATTTGTGGTGTGAAGTCGCCGTGCCGGTAACGCGCCTGCATGGCAGGTTCGAGACGTGAACCCTCGCCGGACAGGGCATCGTTGCTGGTCACCAGCACGGAACCCTCGATCAGGTTCACGCGTACCTGGTCTTCATACATCCAGACGTTGAATTGGGTTCCGGTGACGCGAATCCTGCCATCGGCTGCCCTGACGATGAATGGGTGCTGTATGTCGTGACTGACGCTGAAGAAGGCTTCGCCTTTTTTCAGCGTGACACGACGCTGGTCCTTGTAATTGCTGAACGTCAGTTCACTGCCCAGGTTCAACTCCACCTGACTGCCGTCACTCAGCGTGACCTGACGAACATTGTCGGTCGCCTCGAAATGCTGATAGGCATTGGGCAGCCAACCCAGGTTCCATCCGGTATAGGCCGCCAGTGGCAATGCCAGGGCGCAGACGGTGGCGGCAATGCCGAAGGTGCGCCAGGGCGTTGTCGGTTTGATGCGAATAGCCGGCGCAGGGGATTCGGCACGTGGCAAATCCCCTGCCACATCCCAGATCTCCAGCATGGCTTCGTACTCGAAGGCATGCAGAGGATGAGCATCACGCCATTGCTCGAACGCCAGGCGTTCTTCGGCCGTGCAGTCGATGGCATGCAGACGCATGCACCAGTGCGCAGCGGCATCGGTGATGGCGTCGTATTGGGCTTGCGAGAGAGAGTGGTCGGTCATTGACTCATCCTGATTTCCTGCATTCTAACCTTGAGGGGAAGTCTGCGAGAACAACCGTCATGGCAATTGCCCATCAAAGTACAACTTATTTTCACATGGATGTCCTGAAAACCGGGCGTCGCCAGGCAGTATCCACAAATGCAGTGAAAAAATGGTCAAGACCTCCAGGATTGATCCTGCTGTCCCGGACAATGTAGCAGCCTCGCTGGAGCTCGACAGCTGCTACGGCCGGACGTCAGACCATGGACGGGACGGGTACCGGGTCCAGTTGTCGACCCATTTCACATATCAAGTAAGCGATCGAGTCGGCGTTGCGCAAAATGGTGTCGACTCTCACGTCCACATTCCTTGGATTCAGAAAGGCATCACGAGCTGCATCCATCGTTGTACAACCCGTTGCTTTCAGAATTTCCCGACCCACATTCCCTAAACCCGCAATCGAATCCAGATCATCCCAAAAGTCCAGCTCGCTGTTCCAGCGCGCAAACAGTTGTTCCCTCGGGGTCGCCAGGGACAGTGCCTCTCGTTGGAAATCCAGCTGAGTCTGTTTCAGCTTTGCGCTAAAAAAGGCCATTGGCGTGACAAGATCACTGAATGGACGCCTTGACTCGATCGTCGCGATATCCACAGTCTTTGAATAGAGGTGGGAGAACTCGTGAATCAGGGTGGCGGCTTGGGCATGACTGTTGATATTGAAAGGCTCTGTCAAAAAATCTTTATAGAAATCGAGTTGCTGATTGAAAAATGTTTCCGTGAAATGCACGTGCTTCAACATGTCCTCTTCCACAACAAAAGCGATCGTACTGTCGAACCCGTATTTGTTGGAACCGACCACAAAACGATCGGTATTCATCAAATCCTCGTTTGGGTCCACCAGCGCCTTGCAAACAGGAACGATGGCCTGTTTGATTTTGTCGAGAATGCTCGCGTCGATGTTGCCCACATCAAAAAAGGCTTTGAGGAAGGTATCCAGTCGCGTACCGGGGAGGAGTTGCCGGAGCTGCGCCAGGTTATGCAGACTGTTGAAAGCGTAGTAACGAGCCAGGTCTATGGCTTGCACGATCATGCGTGCTTTTTCCGGATGTTTTGTCCGAATGTCTTCCATTCCCCGCGCTTCGATATTCAGCACCTCTCGGACCGTGCGAGCAGTAGCATGTTGATTGTGCATTTTCGACAGGGCTTTGCCGTAATGGACCGTGTGGATGTCTGGATCGATCACTAGCTGCTGGCCGGGAGCCGCCAGCAACGCGGGTCCCGGCTGTTGGTCTCTGATCATTCGCCAGATCGGTCCGGTTTTGACCACGGGGTAAACCTTTCCCTCGACGGGGGCGTACGTTCTATTGCCGATTGAGCTTCGGTAAGTTCCATCGCTGTTCTTGCGCAGTTCCTTTAATGCTACGTCCGTGGTCTCGAAAGGCTGCAACACTGTGCGCGCCGGTGCCGTCGGTTTCACTTGCGACCATTTCGGGGCAGTCACCGGGTTGGCAACAGGTGGGGTGGCGGAGGTTGTTTGCGCCGTGGTCGCCGACTCCTCCAGCGACAACTTGCCTAACGACACCATCTGCGCGGCACCGGCAATGAATCCCTGCAATGCGCGTTTCCAGTGATGATCCTGCAGCGCTTCGGCGGAGTCCTTGAAGTTCTTGTAGCTTTGCCACAGAAACAGCACATAGGCGAGTTTGCCCGGCAGCAGGCGGGAAATCAGATTGATGCCGGAGCTGAACAGGTTTTTGGCTGCTTCCCACTCGGCCTGGCCGCTGACTTCGGAGTGACTGCCGAGCATCTTCGATAGAAGGCTGACGTTATCGCTGAACAGTTGTACAAGCAGGTTGCCGTCGATGGGGGTAGACGCGAGGGTGATTTCGCTTTGTTGTCCGACGGTGGACTTCAACAGGTTGCCGAACAGGGACTGTTCACCCTCGGGAAGCCGTCGAATGATCAGATCCTGCAGTGCCCCGGGTGTATTAATCGCCGAGATAACGCTGGCCTCGTTCTCGAACTCGGTAAACACCGAGCCTGTGTGATAAGGCGCATACAGGATTTGCGGCCCGTCATGTCCGGCACCGGGGCCGATCAGGTACAGGCCCAGGGTTTTGACGGCTGCGGTACCTGCGGTCTTGATAAGCTCCAGTGACCTGACGATGGTGTGGGCACCTGCTACAGCGGCACGGGCGATGGCGTCCGGCATGTCGAGAACCTGGCAGATCAAATCGAACGCGCTGGCGGAAAGACGTTGCTGCAGTTTCAGTGCATGAGCGTGTTGCAGCAGTTGCCACGGGAGTTGCTGAATAAAACGCTGCTTTCGTCTGTCGGCATCGGTGCCGGTCTTGGTCAATGCATCCGTCACCTGCTTTGCATAATCGCTGTGGATATTCAGTGACTGCACAAGCTGGCGCACGGCGTCCTGATTCAGGCGATCGGGAAGAGCTTGAGAGGTTGTCGAGGCAATCTTGAAGCCGGTGCCTTGAGCGACGTCGACAGGGTTCAGGGCGAACTCGGTCAGGCTACGCGCCGGTCCGGCCAGGGCCAGGTCGGGCGTAATTTTAATGTGGACGGGGTCAAGTTGCGTTCCGGGGAATCGGCTGCCGAGCAATGACACCAATCGGTCATGCACATAGGACGTCAGGGCCTGGATCCCGTGCAGATAATCTTTGTCGTCGGTGACGCTGTTACGGTATTGCTCCAGCAGTTCGATGTGCAACTGCTGTTCTGCGACGGGAGCCATTCCGAGCCATGCAGGCAGCGACTGCTGTCGGGTGATTGCCTGCGAGATCAGCGTGGCTCTTCGCAAGTTGGTGTCGATGACCCTTTGCGTCATCTTTTGCAACGCTTTGATCTGCTGTGTGTCGCCCAGTTTCCGACTGCGCAGGTGTTCGCAGCGGGCCAGGAAGTGGTCAATGGAGGACTGCGCAAGGTGTTGCAGGACGTTGCTTTCAATCAGTCGCAACGAGTTGAGCGTGTAGCGCTGGTGGAATGTGTGCTGGGCAGGGGTGAGGTTTTCCAGCAGCTCCAGGCGTTTGTTGGCGTCGAGCAGGCGCCGGTTCAATTCCGTCATTGCGCTGCTGACTGAAGCGAAAACTTCCAGCCCGGCCGCAGGCGTCCACAGAATCGCCCGGCCGGAATGCTGAACATCGAGCCCGCCACGTTCGGTCAACAGCACGCAATTGGCCAGGGGCAGCACATCCTTCTGCCCGGAACATTCAAGGATCAGCGAATAGGCATCAGGCCTGAAACCATTGAGGGCGAGACGCGTTTTTCGATCCGCTTGATCCGGGTTGAACACCGTATCGACAATGGCCCGGTCGGCGTTCCGCAGCGTCGCGTTGAGTACCCGAAGGCTGGCTTCCCCGCGTACACCCACGGAAAGCGCGTGGGCCAGCTTGGGTTTCAGCTTCTCCAGGTATACGCGCTGTAGCGCCAGAGACGTGATCGGCTGAGAAGCGAACTCCGCACTGATCAGCGATTCGACACTGCCGAAGGTTTTGACGAAAGCCGCTGCCGTGTCTGCCAATACCATGGAGGGCATTTGGTTGCCGGATAGCACCGGCCGGGTACTCCAGCGTCCCTGAACATCGAGCGCCAGCAAGTGCTCGCTGATCATGGCGCGTATATCCAGTGCCTTGTCGAACAAGGCGTGGAGGTCCACGGTGCCTTCGCTCTGACGGAAAACCTGCAGAACGTATTCCATGTTTTGCAGTTGCTTGGTGATGACCGCCTCAAACAGCGTTTTGAATATCGACCCTGAAATCACCTCGCCGGAGACCTGTGGCTGATTGAAACCGATGAACCGGTTGCGTTCGTCCAGACTCAGCAGGCCGTAGAGCTCATCTTCGTGACCGGCTGCGCTGAACTTGCTCAGCAAGGTGCCTTTGAGGTCCTGATAGTCCTTCAGAACCTGGAGTCCCTGGGTAGGGGTGTAAAGAAAGGCATTGGCATTGGCGTGACTGATCATCAGTGCGCCAGCCAGTTCGACATAATTGGCTGCGTGCTCCCAAAGACGCACAGCCTCCAGGCTCAGTGCCGAGGCAGTGCCCGCCGTCGGCTGAATCAAAGCGTGCAAGGCCTGGCTCTGTTCAGGGCTGATGATGTCGGCCTCGCGCTTGATCAGGAACTCTGCGCGTGCCTTTTCACGGATGGCCCGATTGAAAAAATCGCGGCGGGATGCACCGTCGACTGCCGCATCGTCCCAGTAGTTCTGCAGTTTCCCGCAAAGCAGGCTTAGCAGTTTGCTGGAAGCGGTCTTTACCGCGGTTTCCCAGTGCTGTTGGTCAGTGCTCGCCGGATTTTTCCCCGGATGGGAGAATTCATGAAGCTGCCCGATCGGCCATCGCTGATGGCGGTAGTACGACAGCACCGCGTCACTCAGGGACATGGAATTGATCCAGCTCCGGGGTGGGCCACTGTCATGGTCGTCGTCATGGGCCGGTGCAACGGAATAAAAATCGAGTCGAGTCTGGCTTTGATCAAGGCGTGGGAATGAAGATTGCAACAACTCATCAAGCAGCGTATTGAGCAGCGAGGTCAGCGTTGGCAGCTTGATCAACTCGTCCAGCATGGCCTGCTCGTTCATTCGCTGGTTATTGGCGATGACAGTGCGCTGATCTTCGAATACGTCGCCCTCGATGGCCTGAAAACTCACCTGAATATCGCTCGCTGCCGCCAGCGTTTTGCGCTCAGCCAACGACATGAAGGCCAGCAAATCGTCGTCCTCGGTCACGCTGCTCAGTTGGCGCTTAAGCTGTTCGGTCAAGGCTGCGCGGCTGTGGAACTTCTGTATGCCGACGTACGGGGTGTAGAGAATTTCACCGTTGTCATCCGGAGTGAGGCTCAACACGAAGCTGCCGGCCAAGGGGACGGATGCCAGGTCTTGCGCATTGAGCAGGATTTTTTCGGCAAACATCGGCGGGGTCTGTTGACTGCGTAACGTTTGGCTGGCCAGTTCCAGATGACTGAACCATTCGAAATCCTTGCGCGTCAGCCCATGGGTTCTACCCAGGTCATTCCAGTGGCCAGGCGATTGCAGGGCCTGGGGGAAAAACAGCGGAGCGGGAGGTGTGGGCATCGTCGAGTCTCGTTCAGGGCGCGGTTGAAGGCGCCTGTGGGTTGAGGCTCAAGACTAAAAGTCGCGGGTGAGTCGAAGGTGGTAGATAGTTACCGCACGGCTGCCCGGTGTTCGTGCCAACGTGCGCCAAAGCAGCTTCTCGGTTCAACCGATTGCGCTCAGGTGCAGCGGTTCAAGCGAAAGGTTGACAGGCAGCTCGTCGCCCGTTGTTAATCGGTTGGTTTTCATACGCTGTTGCCCCCTCCAATAATTATTCTGGAACTTCAGATGTCTGCGCCACACGATCATGTGTCTACTGCAGTTTCGCAAAACCTGTCCTTCGAAGCGCTGACGGCGTTGCTCGAGCAGATCTTCCTGCGCCACGGCACCTCGGCCGATGTCGCCAAAACCCTGGCCCTCAACTGCGCCGGCGCCGAGCGCGACGGGGCTCACAGTCACGGTGTGTTCCGTATCCCCGGTTATGTGTCGACGCTGCAAAGCGGCTGGGTCAATGGAAAGGCCGTGCCGGTGGTCGAGGACGTGGCCTCGGGCTTCGTTCGGGTTGACGCCGGTAATGGCTTTGCCCAACCAGCCCTCGCGGCGGCGCGACCCTTGCTGGTCGAAAAAGCCCGCAGCGCCGGCATTGCGGTACTGGCCATCCGTAATTCCCACCATTTCGCCGCCTTGTGGCCAGACGTCGAGCCGTTTGCCGATGAAGGGCTGGTGGCACTGAGCGTGGTCAACAGCATGACTTGCGTGGTGCCGCACGGTGCCGATCGCCCGCTGTTCGGGACCAACCCGATTGCCTTCGCCGCCCCTCGGGCCAACGGTGATCCGATCGTCTTCGACCTCGCCACCAGCGCCATCGCCCATGGCGATGTACAGATCGCTGCCCGTAAAGGCGAACGCTTGCCGGCGGGCATGGGAGTGGACAGCCTCGGCCAGCTGACCCAGGACCCGAAAGCGATCCTTGAGGGCGGTGCGTTGCTGCCGTTTGGCGGGCACAAGGGCTCGGCGCTGTCGATGATGGTGGAGCTGTTGGCGGCGGCGTTGACCGGCGGTAATTTCTCTTTCGAATTCGACTGGTCGAATCATCCGGGGGCGAAAACACCCTGGACCGGTCAATTGCTGATCGTGATCGATCCGAGCAAGTCGGCGGGGCAGAGTTTTGCCGAGCGCAGTCAGGAACTGGTCCGGCAGATGCACGGTGTGGGGCTCAAGCGGTTACCGGGTGATCGACGTCACCGGCAGCGCGCCAAGGCCAAGGTCGAAGGCATTGCGCTCGATGCTCAGACGCTGGCCAATCTGCGGGAATTGGCCGGGCTCTGAGAGGAGCAGTGTTTTTTTGTAGGAGCCAGGCTTGCCGGCGAAGGCGATCTCAAGTCCGCCTTCGCCGGCAAGC